>JAUXCW010000060.1 GCA_030618705.1 Gammaproteobacteria bacterium
CATCCACATCATTCAACGGCGATTGAAGATGGTTTTTTGCCAGAGTGGTGTTGTGGTGGTCACCGGGATTGCTTCCCGCCCACACCATTCAACGGCGACTGAAGATGGTTTTTTGCCAGAGTGGTGTTGTGGTGGTCACCGGGATTGCTTCCCATCCACATCATTCAACGGCGATTGAAGATGGTTTTTTTGCCAGAGTGGTGAAATTGGTAGACACAGGGGATTCAAAATCCCCCGGGTGCAAGCCCTTGCCGGTTCGAGTCCGGCCTCTGGTACCAAATATGAAAGGCCCGCCGTCAGGTGGGTCTTTTTTATTTGGCATGGATGACGGACGAGAACCGGAGGTTCGACAAATTGAGACCCTGGGAGCAATTTGATACGAGCAGCGTCCCTTTGCTGCGAAGCCCCCTGGGGTCAAAACAGGCTTAAGCCTGGCTTGATTAATCCGGCCTCTGGTACCAAATATAGAAGGCCCGCCGTCAGGTGGGTCTTTTTTATTTGGCATGGATGACGAACGAGAACCGGAGGTTCCAACCAAGCTCTTTTCGACGGAAGATTGCGAAACACTTAACATGTTGGTTTTATGTTACATTAGTTCCCAACGCTCGTACTTTCCTAAAAATGCGCTACGACCTCCCATGTAGCAAGCAATTATGACGAGAGTTATTAACGGGCAATAAAGGCGGTTTTCATTTAAAGTCCCCGACATAAAATCAGAAAAATCCACGTTTTCGCGCAACGGTTACTATCATCAAACGGCAATATTACAGATGAATAGCAGAAAGAGCGCATTAAAATCCAACATCCCCCACAATCAGATGATAAATTCAGCATCGTATTTTGGGAGCTGGCAGGGACGATTGACCCGGCCTTCTAGTCACAAATTATGGCCTCTGGCTATCGTCAAAAGCAGATGCACAACCCTATTCGATTTATAGCTTCGGAGACTAGATTTTGTTAACAAGCAAGCGCGCAGCAGGGAAACTAGAACTGGGTGCATTTCCCCGGGGCAGAGCGATCCTTCAACGATTATCCGGCCTGAGGAATCATATTCAGCTCCTTGTTAACACCTATATCAAGCGCTACCCTCGCTATGGCCTCAACCCTTTTCGCGCCAAACCTAAAGACACAAGCTTTCATAACCTGCTTTTCTTGCGACTGGAGGTTACCAGCCTGTGCAATGCCAACTGCTCCTTCTGCGTTTACCAATTCAACAACCGTCCACGAATCAGTATGGATGAGGATATCTACGAGAAAGCAGTATCTGAATTTACAGCTCTCGGTGGCGGCAGGCTGGATTTTTCGCCAATTGTGGGCGATGCACTCATCGATCGAGAACTTGAGAAAAAAATCGCTTTCGCGAGGCAGGACCCGCGAATTACATCAATTGACTTTTTTACCAACGGCATCTTGTTAACAAGAGAACGCTTTGATTCACTGGTTGAAGCCGGCATGACGCATGTAGTCATCAGCATGACCAGCTTCGACCCTGAAGAGTATGAACAGCTGTATCGCGGCGGGAAGTACCAGACTGTTCTTCGAAATCTTTATGCCATCAGTGAATCACCTCATTTTAAAAGAATCAGTCCGCACATAACCATCAAAACCGGCAAGTTAGACTGTAGAAGTCAGCCCGATTTTATCGAAATGAAACGCAGGGGATTCGTTATATGGGTGCAGCACGAGATCGACAGCTGGGATAACCAGATCACCCAGAGTGACCTTCCCGATACAATGTCTATTTCAAGCATGCCTGCGAAACAACGCAATCGCGGGCCATGCTTACAATTGGCGTCCATTGCTGTCCGGGCGAATGGTTCGATGACCTACTGCGGCTGTCGGGACGACCGCCCAGAAAGTGACCTCTGTTTTGGCAATATTCGTGACCAGGGCCTCACCGATGACGCGATGAACCCCAATGGCGTTCTAGCCAGGGTCACCGAACAGTTCATGAACAACGATCCCGACGACCTGCCGGATGTATGCAAAAATTGCACGATGTACCAACCGTTTGGCCCGGTATACCCGAAGTATAATGCCAAACATCGCTTTAATTGAGCTTTATTGCAATCTACGGCTAGGTTAGTGACCGCCCGCATGCGGGGGCTTTGGCTTGCTTCTGTAAAAATTGAGATTGTCCCTTTCTCCGGAAGTCAGTCTTCGTAGGATGCTAATCCTTCTTCAGTGACCGCGTTCTTCCTTTTCAGCGCCGTTCCCCCACGGAATCCACCCATGCAATGTTGATCAAGAATTCTGTCCTCCAGGGCGCCGCCCTCGTCTTTGTGATGACAGTGATGGGAAGTACCGCGGCGGCCGCGACAAAATTGCTGGAAGGCAAGGCCAGTGTCGAGCAGATCGTATTTTTCCAGTACCTTATCTGCCTGCTGTGCGTGTCGCACCTGATTCCCAGCCCGCGCAAGCTATACGTGGCGCCGGGTGACCGCCTGACCACACTGGTTCGCGGCGCGAGCGGCCTGCTCGGCTTTTACGCGCTGTATACCGCGATTCGCCAGATACCGTTGATCGAGGGCGTCTTGCTGCGCAACACCGCGCCTTTCTTCGTGCCGATCCTGGCGGCACTGTGGCTGGGCAGTAAGACACCGGCCCACAATATCATGGCGATTGCAGTGGGCTTTTTCGGCGTCTTCCTGGTGCTCCAACCCAGTGCGGGTGAAGCCGAATTCAGCCATCTGATCGGCCTGCTTTCCGGGTTTTTCCTGGCGGTGTCGATGGTATCCACCAGCAAGCTTGCCACCCGCTACACCTCTTCCGCCATTCTGTTCTATTACTACCTGATTTCCCTGCTCGGCATTCTTCCCTTCTGTTTCCGGGAACCCCTGCAACTAGCCGGATTCGACTGGCTGGTCCTGCTGTACATAGGGCTTAGCGCCCACCTCGCGCTTTTTTTCTATACCAGGGCGCTGACCGTGACCAGCGCCTCAGTGGTGGCGCCCCTGTCCTATCTCTCGGTGGTCAACGCCGGGGTCATCGGCTGGCTGGCCTGGGGGCAGGTTCCCTCCCCAGTCGGTTTACTCGGCATGGCCATTGTCATCCTGGCCGGCGCCACAACCACCTTCCTCTCCAGTCGGGCGCAGCAGGCCGGGAATTGATCACACTTTCAAGCATGAGCGGGTTTTTGTCCGTATTAACCCCTATGCCGGGTCATAAGCAAAAACCGACCAAGCGCCTATACTTCAGTGCTTAAGGGAGTGAACAGAGATATAAAAATGAAATTGATTTCAGCGCTGGTGCTGTGGTTTTTATGCCTCGGCACTGGCGCCACGGCTTATGCCCAAGTAACTGGACAAGCCGCCGATATCACCAGCGAAGGCAACATCGTACTCACCTGGACGGCCCCTCTCCTGCGCGAGAACGGCACCCTGTTGAGCCCGAGCGAGCTCGTCGGCTACCAGATCTACTATACGATCGAAGAAACCGGCGAGAGCACGATGATAGAGATCGACGATATCAACGCCGATCACTACGAGCTGAAGAACCTGGCGCCGGGAACCTATTACTTCGCCGTTACGGCGGTGGACAGCACCGGCCTGGTCAGCCAACTGTCCGACATGATCCAGGCCGTCGTGCGCTAACACTATCCGGTGTGCCGAAGGGTGAGTGGAACGAATCCTCCGGTAAGTCATTGATATTTATGGATCCCGGCCTGCGCCGGGATACGTGTCCTCGCGAAAAACCTGCGATTTTTGCGCGGACACTACTTAAACAGCTTGCCCGCCATATCCAGCAAGCCGCCGACGCCACCGACGGAGTCGAGCAGCGAGCCGCCACTACTGGCCTTATCAACCACACCGGGTATGGCCTGGGACAAGCCCTCCTGCGCCGCCTGCGGATCAATATTGAGCTGCGCCGCGAATTCGGCAATCTTGTCGCTTCCCAGCAAGCTACCGATCTGCTCGGCAGAGATCGGCGAGTTGTCGCCATCGCCGAGCCAGGAACTGACCAGCGAACCGAGGCCACTGTCCTGCAGACCGGATACGACCTGACCGAGATCAACACTACCACCCTCGCCTCCGAGAACGCTTGCCAGCGCCGACTGCACGGCATCCATATCCAGGCCGCCGCCTCCTCCACCCTGGGCTTTTGCAAACAGGTCCGCCCCGACTTTCAAAATATCCATATTTCCATCTCCCGCCCTTTAAAGGGCTAATTTGAATCCACTCCGATTGACCGCCACCGGCAATATGCCCATCCCGGCCGACATCCTTATTCAAACAGATTATTGAATCGCGGGAAAGCGCAGGTTGCCCCGCCCTTCGGGGCGTTGCGCGTCACCCTCCGGGCGGTACTCGCTCTTCTCATTCAAAGGGGACAGACCTATTTACCCGCAAACCTTCAGGGAAATACCCGTGTAAATAGATCTGTCCCCTTTACACAAATAGATCTGTCCCCTTTACAGCAGTCCCCTTTACAGCAATAGATCTGTCCCCTTTACACGTTAGCGGTGGACTTCATCAATTAGCGGTTTTATCCTTCGCACCCTTAATCCTATGTCTGAATCAAAACCCACCAAGATCAAACACCGACCGCTCCTCGACGGAACCCGCGGCGTAATGATGTGCATGGTCCTTGGCTACCATCTTGGCGGCGCCACCAAACTGCCGGGCGCGTGGGTAGCGATGGACTTCTTCTTCGTGCTGTCCGGCTACCTTATCACCACTTTGCTGGTAAAGGAGTACGAGCGACAAGGCCACCTGGACCTGGGTTTATTCTACCGTCGCCGGGTGCGCCGATTGGGCCCGGCCCTGCTCGCCACTCTGGCCGGTGTTTTCATCATCGCCAGCTTTCTCGGCGGGGCCGAGGCGTTCCCCGGCCTGCGCAAGGACGGCATCGCCACACTATTCTATGTGGCCAACTGGCGCTTTATCTGGTCAGCCCAGTCCTACTTCGCCTCGTTCGACCTGTCGCCACTGCGCCATGCCTGGTCGCTGGCCATCGAGGAGCAATTCTACCTGGTGTGGCCGGTCGCGTTTCTCGGCCTCGCCGGCATCACCCGGTTCGACCGGCGCAAGATGATTATCGTGCTCGGCCTAGTGCTGTTCGCCTCGGTACTGTGGATGCGCCACTTGTCGCTGGGCAATGTGGATCTGTCACGGGCCTATTACGGCACTGACACCCGGGGCCAGGGGCTCATCGTCGGTTCCATGATGGCACTATTCTTGTGGCGCGATCGCTGGGACACACCCAGGGATAGAATCGTCGCCGGCTGGCTCGGCACCGCGGCCCTAATCGGACTGTTGCTCATGATGCTGGTGTTCACTGATTCCAGCCGGGCGGTCTACACCCGGGGCGGCTTCCTGCTCATCGCACTGACCTCGGCGGTGTTCGTGTTCGGCTGTGCACGGGCCGAGCAGGGCCCCCTGAAGTGGATCTTCGGCAACCCTGTCAGCCGGCACATGGGCATCGTGTCCTACAGCTTCTACCTGTGGCACTGGCCAATCATCATATTCATGAGCCCGGAGCGCCTCGATTGGGCTCCATGGCTCCTCGATATATCACGGGTCGTGGTAGCACTGGCGCTGGCCGAAGCCACATACTGGCTGCTGGAAAAGCCCATCCATGAACAACGTTGGGTGCTGCGTCGCCAGGGGCTGGTGTCTGCCACCGCATTCGCTGGCTGCCTGGCGCTGATGGTCCTGTTGACACCTGCCCCGGAAGCCGATCGGCTTGCCAGCGCTACAGATAACCCCGGGAGATCAGGAGCGAGTTCCGGCCCAACGGTGCTGTTGCTGGGCGACTCCCTGGCGTGGGCGCTCTCGTATACCGCGCCACCGGATTATCCGTATCGCGTGGAAGGGGCGGGCCTGGCCCATTGCGATATCATCGGCAATCGAATCTACACCGGGGACACCATAGACGAGGCCCACCCCGACTGCCCCAACTGGCCGACAAGCTGGGCTGATGCCCTTAGCGGCCGCACTGAAGATGTCACTGGCCGGCCCGAAGCGGTGCTGGTGACCCTGGGTCTGCGGCAACTGTTCGACATCGAGAAGGACGGGGCCCGAGTGACCGTGGGCTCGCCTACATGGGAGCGCCTGTACCGGGCGGCGATCGAACAGGCCGTCGAGGTCATAAGGGCTAACTCGGAGGCCCCGGTGCTGTGGCTCGACGTGCCCTGCTACCGATGGGCAGCGGCAGGGACCCACGGCGAGGAATTCGACGCGAAACGCCTGGCCACGGTCAACCGTGTATTGGCCGAGACCCTGTCGACCCATCACAATATCGAACTGATCCCCTACGCCGAACGGGTGTGCCATGGCCCTGGCGGCACCGAGACCGACGCCGGCATCCGTCCAGACGGCGCGCACATGAATCGCGATGCCAGCGGTGAATTCTGGCGCTATCTGATACCCCGGCTCGACCGGCTGACGACCACGCACTGATGCGCTCATGAGCACCGATAAAAACCAACTCAAACTGCTTCTGCTGCAGATCCGCGACGAACCCAGGGTGCGCAGGGAGGAACACCAGAGTTTTTGCGACTACAGCGGTCTGGCGCCCCATCAGCTGGCGATCCATAACACCTTCGACCAGCCGGAGTTCGGGCCTGGTATTCTCCAGGGCTACCAGGCGTTGATCGTCGGCGGTGCCAGTGAGGCCAGTGTACTGGAGCCGGACAACTACCCCTTTGTACCGGCCAGTATCGAGCTGATGCGCCATTGTATGGAGGTGGACATGCCGGTGTTCGCCTCTTGCTTCGGCTTCCAACTCGCCGTGCTCGCCCTCGGCGGAAGGATTGTCCGCGACCAGCGGGACTTTGAAATGGGCAGCGTCAATATCCGGCTGACACCGGCCGCAAAAACCGATCCGCTTTTTCGCGACGTTCCCGATGGGTTTGCCGCCGTTTCCGTACACCGGGAACGCTCTGAACACTGCCCGCCCGGTGCCGAAATGCTGGCCTACACCTCGCCGTGTTGTCATGCATTCAAGGTGCGGGATCGACGATTCTGGGCCTTCCAGTTTCACCCCGAGGTGGATCGGGCGCGCCTGATCGAGCGCCTGACCATTTTCAAGAATCACTATACCGATGGTGACGAGCACCTGGCCGAAGTGCTGGACAGCGTCCAGGAAACACCCTTTTCCAATGATCTCGTGCGCAAATTCGTCGATCGGGTACTGGTGAAACAGGCCCGGACCGGCAGTGAAAAAGGAACAATCGGCAAATCTTGAAGTCGAATATAGCTAGGATTCAGAACCCGGTGCTATAGTTGGTGCCCCGACTCAGGGAACCAACCAGGGAGTTTATGACGGTGCGGGCAAGCAAATTTAAAAACATCGCCGTACTACTGTTGATAAGCCTGCTACTCGGCGGCTGCGCGGTGCGCGTAGCTTACTATTTCCTCGATGTCGCGCTGCTGTGGTCGCTGGATGACTATATTGATTTTGAAGGCGACCAGCGCGGCCAGGCCAAAACCGCCATTAAGGAGTTCCACCGGTGGCATCGTTACAACGAGCTACCCGCTTACGCCACCCTGTTCGAAGAACTCGCCGATGCACTGGAAGGCCAGCTTACCGTCGAGACCATTGGGTACTTTTCCGATGCCACGTTTGATGCCTGGCAAACAATCATGCGCGGCCTGGCGCCGCCCTCGGCCAAAATCCTCTCCCGACTCAACGACGAGCAAATCCAGGGCCTGGTCGACACCATGGCCGAGGAAGAAAAAGACGACCTGGAGGATTACGAGGAGGAAACCGAGGCCGAGGTTCGCGAGGACCGTTACGAGTTTATGGAGAATGCCGTCAGCAAGCTGGCGGGCAAGCTCACCGACGAGCAGCGGACGATGATCTTCGCATGGGCCGCCTCGCTGCGCAATATGGGGCAGATGTCAGTCGACCACCGTAGCCGCTGGCGCGCGCATTTTGTCAAGATTTTACAAACCCGCTCCGACGTGGAGCAACTGGAAAAGGATTTAACCGTGCTCTACTCCCAGCCCTACCTGTTCTGGAGCGAGGACTATCAGCAGAGCATGGATTACAACAAGGAACTCAGCCTGGAGTTGCTGACCGACCTCGCCAATTCCATGACCGACAAGCAAAGAGCAAAAGCCGTCAAACGATTACGCACCATCGCCGTCGATTTCCGCGCCCTGAGCAAGGAGAAGTAGCGCACTACTTCTCCATCAACACCTCGCTCACCTTGCCGTTACTATCGAAGATCACCACCGGGCGCAGCTTGCCGGTACGCCTGGGGTAGTACCAGCGCGGTGACAAGCCCCGGACTCAGCCCAGCACCCTGGGCAAAAACACGATTGCGCCAAGCAGCGCCGCGGCTCCCGCAGCCAGCAGAACGGCGGCGGCAGCGACGTCCTTTACCTGCTTGATCGCCGGGTCCTGTTCCGGCTCGACTCTATCCGCCAGGATTTCCAACGCGGTGTTGGCGGCCTCGGCACTGAACACCAGGCCGATGGCCAACACTAACAAACACCATTCCAGTGCCGACACCTGGTAATACCAGGCCGCCGCCACCACCAGCGCAGCGGCACCCAGGTGGATGCGCGCATTGTGCTGGGTGCGCAGCAGCGTCACCAGGCCCTCAAAGGCGTAGATAAAACTCTTGAGGCGTGCACGAAAAATCGACTCAGGTTTCATTGGCGCTCTCCCCACGCGCTGGCTGGCTCACACACAAGGCGACCTCCCGGCCACGCTGAAGTTTCTCCAGTGAAGCGATACGCTCCCCGCTATCCCTCTCACCCAGGCGCTGGGCCGCGGTATAAAAATCGGGCCAGCGACAGCCGTTCTCGCTGAATAATTGTTTGAACGCGCCGACCCAATCATTATAGCTGCCGATGCTCAACAGACTGGCATTGTTCAAGGGGCGGCGCATCCAGGCATCGTAACTGTGATCGCCGGCGTGGCTATCGCGAAACCCGGCGTAGCTCGACACTATCGAGGCAAAATAATCCTGCTTCTGGTCTCGCTTCTGCGCGTCGGCGAGGTTCGACTGGTAGATGAGCTGCAGTGCTTCACGGTGCATCAGCAGCCAACGGGCAAAGGTATCGACCCAGGCGCTGTGGCGCGACCACTGCTGCAGGTCCTCCGCCCGCCCGCTGTCCCGCAGCCACTGTTCGACCGCCAGTTCCTCGACGGCGCTGGCGAAGCTCTCATTAAAGCTGGTGTCACCCTTTACATAAACCACCTGGTGGGCCAGTTCGTGGAACAGCAGGGACGCCAGGCGAGTATCGTCATAGCGCAGGAAAGTACTCAACAGGGGATCCTTGAACCAGCCCAGGGTCGAATACGCGGTGGCGCCCCCGACAATGACATCAAGGCCTTTTTGCTGCATTTTTGCCGCGAATTCCTCCGCCGCGCCCTGCTTGAAGTAGCCGCGATAGGAAACACAGCCCGCCACCGGAAAACACCACTGCACCGGCTCCATCGACAACGGCCCGGCGGCGAATACATTCCAGGTGACGTAGTTACTCTCCAGCCTGACCAGGTGCCGGTAGCTGCCCCCTACCGGCAGTGCCAATTCCGCCGCCGCGTAGTCACGAATGGCGACGGCCTGCTCCAACTGCGCCCTCTCGGTTTGCTCCAGACTGTCACTGTCGAGAATGTCGCCCACCGATTGACGCCGGTTCATCAGCCCCAGGTGCCCGCTACTCGCCTGCCAGTAATACGCGGTCGACTCGCAGCCGGCCAGGCCGAAACCGGCGCTCATCGCAAGCAGGACGATTCCCGCGACGGGTGGGATATTTCCGGCATAGTGTTTTACAATGTTTTTCATTGATCAGTAATCGACCCCAGGGGTTTTATCATGGCCGACTTGAGCCGTATCTCAGTGGACCAGGCCCGGTGCATTATAGAACAGGGCGACCCGGTAATCGTGGATGTACGCGACCCGCAATCCTACGCCGCTTCGCGTATCGAGGGAGCCCAGCATTTGCACGGCGACAATGTGTCGGAGTTTCTCGACCGTACCAGCCGCGACCGCCAGGTCATCGTCTACTGTTACCACGGCAACAGCAGCATCAGCGCCGGCCAGTTTTTGCTCGAACAGGGGTTTGAGCAGGTGATGAGCATGGACGGTGGCTTCGAGGCCTGGCGCCAACAATAAACAGGGGGCCATTGACCGAATAAAGCCAGCCCAACAAAGACCACCCTCCCGAATGGCGCTGACTTAAGCCCCCGAGCGACCGCAGGCGCCTGATTTCCGTCATCCGGTATGCCGGACCACCGGAGTTGTTTTGTCCGGAATCCACGATCTTAAAACCTGGATTCCAGCCAAAAGAACGCTGGAATGACGGAGCATCTTGCTTAAGCCAGTGCCATTCACCACCCTCCCCTGATCGGGTCGAATTCATTCGACCCGCGGCACTATAGCGATGCGCAATCCATGCAGTGCATATAGACGCCGGCGGGGTCATTCAAGACGGGCACTTCGACGGGTTCACCCAGCAGGGACAATAGCGGCAGCCTGGCAAATACCGCCTCGCCAAGACCACGCATAACAGCCTGCACGCTCGAACTGAGCAAACGTTGCCACAGGCTCATATCCAGCCAATTGTCATCCGACATCCAGACCGCTTCGTAATCGCTCAATTGCGCCAATTCGGCAGCGGCATCGATGGCCTCGTCCAGGCCGCCGAGGCTGTCCACCAGGCCGTAAGCCAACGCGTCTTCGCCACTCCACACCTGCCCCTGGGCAATACTCTCCACCGCCTCGAGGCTCATGCCGCGGGATTCCGAGACCAACTGGACAAAGCGCTGGTAGCCATGATCGATCGTCGCTTGCATGGCATTGCTGCTGATATCACTCAGCGGGCGGTCGAGGCGAAAAGCATCGGCCATGCGAGTGGTGCCGACACCGTCACTGTGGATTCCCCACTTGGCCAGGGTGCGGTTGACCGAGGGAAAGACACCAAAGATGCCGATCGAACCGGTTATCGTCGTCGGCTGGGCCCATATCTCCGCGGCCCCGGCAGCTATCCAATAGCCACCGGACGCGGCCATGCCACCCATGGAGGCAAGCACCGGCTTGCCCGCCTGTTGGGTCAGCGCCACCTGCTCCCGAATCACCTCGGAGGCGAATGCGCTACCCCCTCCGCTGTTTATTCGCAGCACCACCGCCTTGACCTGGTCATCCTGGCGAGCATTGCGCAGCAGCGCGGCAACGCTGTCCCCTCCCACCATACCCGGGGGCTGATCGCCATCCACGATCATACCCTCGGCGACGACCACGGCGACAATATCGCCCTCCGCCTCACCGGGCAACGGCAAGGAAGCCAGGCCATGGTCGAGATAGTCGTAGAAATGAACAAAGAGATCATCGCTATCCGTATCCTCCCGGCCGGCGAGTTCGGCGACACGGGTCAACATTTCCTCGCGCCCCAGGATCTGGTCGATAAGACCCGCATCGAGGGCACCCCTGGCCGCATTGCCCTCAACCTTTTCCAGGGCGAGGTCGTAATTGTTGACATAGTTATCGATGCTTTCCGGGTCCAGGTCGCGGTTGACAGCGGCGCTGGCGGTGTAATTGCTCCACAGGGATTGCAGCCAGCGCATATTGTTCTGCTTGGCGGCAATCGACATATCGTCCCGCAGAAAGGGTTCGACTGCTGATTTATAGTCGCCGACTCGAAATACGTAGATATCGATTTCGAGACGCTCCAGCAACTCATGGAAATAGGCCGGATAGACACCGAAGCCCTGGATACCGACCGCTCCCATGGAGTGCAGGTAAATTTCATCGGCATAGGACGCCAGCAGATACTGCTGCTGAGTGAAATTATCCCCCATGGCGATCACCGGCTTGCCGGTATCGCGAAAAGCTCGCAGCACTGAGCCCAGCTCCCTCACATTGCTGATGCCGATCTGCTCCAGATCATCCAGGTCCAGCGCCAGGGCGACAATACGCGGGTCCTCGGCCGCCTGCCGTACCGCATCCACCAGGTCGTACAAGGGCGTTTCCGCCAGCATCGCTTCCGGATCCAGGATTCGCGACAGGGGATCGACAAAGCTGCGCTGGTCTACCACACTACCGGTCGGCGCCAGCAGCAGGACGCTGGACTCCGCAATGGTGATTTTCTCCTCACTGAATACGGCATACAGAACCAGTGCCAACAGGCCGAGAAACAGCAAATTGGCCAGACCCCGGCGAACCGCAGAGACCAGGCCCCAGATAAAGCGCCAGCCACGCCGCAACCAACCTACTTTCTTTTCAGTCATGTCTCATCAACCTTTTCTTTGTTAGCGGCGACGCGCCACTGGTGTTGCAGGCCCTGCCAACGGATATTCAATACGCAAGCGATAAACAGCACAACGACCAGAACCAGGGTGAGGCTGTGGTAAATTGATGCAGAGGGCGTAAACATCGCCTCTACGGTCACCATAAAGTACATAAGAATAGCAAATGATAACCAGGCATAGCTGCGATGATCGCCACGTAACAGGCCCGGCAAGAACAGCAATAGCGGTAAACTGTGAACTGCCCACATGGTGTAGTTGAGGTCGCGCCCGCCCATGGGGAACAACACCGTCTTGAATAAAAACAGCACCAGCAAAGAGAAATAGGCGCCGAGACAAAGCCTCCTCGTGATCAACAAGCGCTTCCGGAAGGGATCCTGCACTAGTTTCCCGCCTGATACGCAGGGTTCAGTCATCGAGTAATTCCAGTACGTTTTCCGGGGGCCGACCCAGCACTGCCCGATCCCCCCTGGTCACGATGGGCCGCTCTATCAGTTTGGGAAACCGCACCATGGCCTGCACCAACTCGCCGTCACCCAGCCCGGTATCGGCCAGGCCCTGCTCCTTGTAATCCGCCTCCGAGCGGCGCAGCAGTGCCCGGGCGCCGATACCCAGCCCGGATAGCAGGGACTCAATTTCCGCAGCCACGGGAGTCTGCTCCAGGTAGAGCCGAATCTCCGGTTCTACCCCGTGCTGCCGTAACAACTCCAGGGTTTGCCGGGACTTGGAACAACGCGGGTTGTGAAATATCACGAAATCACTCATCAAGGATCCTTTTTCGCTCTCTGTACTATTCGGCATCAATGATACTCGGCATGAATGGCTCTTACTTAAGAGCAAAGCCGACAAGACAATGCATTTATATTATTGCAGTTGGGCAAGGAACCGGGGCTCCCAGCCCAGGACTCGAGCTAGGCGCCCCCCCGATAATACGTCCATGTAGGCTCGGGCGCCGGGTCTCCCACATGGACGTGGGAGCCTCAGGGTTTGTCTGGAGCAAACCCGGCCAGCCGGCGCACGGTCCTGCTCTGGAAGCCCCGGTTCCTCCGTCATATCGCTTAAGGAAGTGCCATTCGTCAATGATGGGTTATTTCTGCAAATGCAAAAAACGCACCGGGTGGTCGGTGATCACGCTGTCGATATCCCAGCCCCGTAGTTTTTTGATTTCCGCCAGGTCATTCACGGTGTAACACGATACCTCCAGGCCGCTTTCCTGTGCCCGGCTGATCTGCCTTTGAGAAAGAACTTTATAGTGATAGACCAGCAGT
>JAUXCW010000318.1 GCA_030618705.1 Gammaproteobacteria bacterium
CACTACCAGGTCCGCCCCGGCTTCAGCATAGGCCCGGGCGATTGCCGCGCCTATGCCCCGCCCCGCCCCGGTCACAATCGCCACTTTACCGTCCAGTCTAAAACGCTCGAGAATGGCCACGTCTGGTCTCCATTTTATAAAGCCGACCATCTAGCCATTTTTTTATGCTGAAGGCAAGACTCCAGGCTGCTGCAGGGCAAACGAAGCTACAGCTATCGCGAGGCTTTTATACTATAATCGCCGACACCAGTTCGCCCCGTCCCGCGGCTCCGCCAATGAAAAAATTCCCCAGCAAAGTCGACCAGCGCAGCGAGATAGAACAACAGGTAGCCGACTACCTCGACCAGGGCGGTGCAGTCGAGCGTGTCGACCGGGGCATAAGCGGGCACGATAACAGCGAGGGCCCGATCAAACCCCAGGGAACACTGTTCAACGAACCCAAAAGCCAGCGCACCCCGCTACCCCAGGTCGTTGCCGCACTCGAGTCACGGCGACGCCCCGCCAGGCCGGCCCCACGCAAGCGAGGCCGCACCCCGGCAAAGAAAATCCCGATCTATGACGATTTTGGTGAGGTGGTGCGCTGGGTGTGGCAGGATGATTTGCCGGACCGGGCGGAATAGGCGACCATAGGCCTTGTTTCACCCGCGCGCTTAAATACAATAATGATTGCGACTCAGGGGTACCGATAACAATGATAAAACGGGTCATCATCGTCGACGATCACCAGCTCATTCGCGCCGGATTGGCGGATACCCTGAGGCTCGCCTATGCGGATATTAAAATTCTCGAGGCGGAAAACAGCGCCACGGCGATGGGGCTGCTGGCCGGCAACGAGGTAGACCTCGCCATCATCGACCTTTACATCCCCGGAGAAAAAAACTTCTCCTTTGTGCGCACGCTTTGCGACACATACCCGGCACTCACCGTGGTAGTGCTGTCGGGCTCGGAAAACCCCGCCGATATTCGCAAATGCATCGATCTCGGGGCCTCGGGTTATATTCCCAAATCGACACCACGCCAGCAACTGCTGGCGGCACTGGAGGAAGTGCTGGCCGGGAAAATCTATCTGCCCGACGTCATCACCCATATCATGCCGGCAACCATCAGCAGCAACGGCGTCGCCCCCGGGCTCACCCTGGAGCAGGTGACAGCCAGCCTGACCCCGCGGCAACGCGAGATACTGAAGCTGCTGGCGAGAGGCCAATCCAATAAACAGATCGCACGCAATTGCCAATTGTCGGAAAACACCATCAAGGTGCATGTGAGTGCAATCCTGCGCGCACTCGGGCTCAGCAATCGCACCCAGGCGGGGGTGCTCATGCAGCAACTCCAGGACGCCACTCCATACACACAATAAACAGGGGATTCCTTCCAGCATGGCCCACTTTCACGCCCATCGCGGCTACGGCGGATCGCTCCTTGTATTATCCCTGCTGCTCATCGCCAAATCCGCCAGCGCGCAAGATGCCAACCCGGAAGATTTCCTCACAGAAACCGATTTGTTGACTGACGTAATGCTGGTCAACAGCGCCACCCATCTGCCGCAAAAAGCCTCCGATGCTCCTGCCGCCATCACCATAATCGACCGCCGCATGATCGAGGCCTCCGGCGCCCTCACTCCGGTAGAACTGTTTCGACTGGTGCCCGGCTTCCAGGCTTACTATGTCAACGGCAACCGCTACGGCGCCAACTATCACGCCGGAGGCGATGAATACCCGCGGCGCATGGAAGTCAAAGTCGACGGCCGCCCGGTATACGACCCACTGCTGTCCGCCGTTGAATGGCGCTCCCTCGGCATCGAGATGCAGGACATAGAATACATCGAGGTGGTACGGGGGCCGAACCAGGCGGCGGACGGCGGCAATGCATTTTTCGGCACCATCAATATCGTCACGCGCTCACCTGTCGCCAATGAAGGCACCTCGGTACGCGCCATGGCCGGCTATGCCAATACGCGGCGTATTTCCGCTGTACACAACGCCACCTGGGGCGAGGTTCACAACCGCTTCACCGCCAGCTATGAAAAAAACGACGGTTTCCCCGATACACCCGACGAACCCCTCGACGACCATCTCAAGATTGGCCACCTCGACTACCGGGGGGTCTGGACCCCAAACTTGAAAGATGTGTTAGACATCCAGATCGGTTACTCCGACAGTGAAAACGGCCAGGGCGGCGATGGCCACCGCGGCAGCCCGAAAGATGTCAAACCCCGGGACTTTCGCTACAGCTACCAATCCGTCAGCTGGCAGCGCGACCAGAGCCGCCTGCAAAATTTCGAGCTGGTGTTCTACCACAATTACATCAATATCGAGGATGAGGCCCAGCAGCTGGGCCTGGTGTCCGAGCAACTGGGCATCCCCCCCGAGCTGATTCCCATCGTGTTTCCCGGCTTCACCGATTTTGAACTACCGCCAATCCAACTTGTGGCAAAGTCCCAGCGCTTTGACCTGGAATTCAGGCATATCCTCGATGTCAGCCCGATGTTTCGCATGAACTGGGGTGTCGCTGCGCGGTATGACAGGGCGAGCAGCGAATTATTATTCGACGATAAGGGCTGGATAGCGGAACAGACCTTTCGGCTATTCACCAATTTCGAGGGGCGCCCCGCCCGCTGGCTGACCCTCAACCTGGGCTTGATGGGAGAACACAGCAAATCTACCGGCAATTTTGTCAGCCCCAGGTTTTCGACCAACTTTCACATCACACCACAGAATACCATTCGCCTGGTGGCGTCCAGGGGCTATCGAGCGCCGAGCCTTTTGGAGAGCTCGCAATTACAGGTCTATCGCGCTCCGGAAATCCTCGGCCTCGATCCCGAGATCACGGTGATCTCAGACCCCGACATGGTCAAGGAGAGCATTACCAACTACGAAATCGGCTACCTGGGGCAGTTTTTCGATGCCGGGCTGAGTCTGGATATCAAGTTCTTCCACGAGCGACTCGACAATATCATCGATGAGTCCAGGCTGGATGAGGTCCCCGGCGATATCGACGGCACTGCGATACTGCGCAGCAACTCGCTGAATGTTACCTCCCGGGGCTATGAGGTGGGGCTGGACTACCGACCCATTAGCCAACTGCTGATCGCCGGCCAGTTCAGCCATATTAAACTCGATGGCGAGAATTTACGCTACTCACCCCCTGCGGAATATCGCGACTTGCAAGGTAAACTCCCGGAATACTCGATGAATCTACTGGTCAGCTATACCTTCCCCTGGCAGATCGAACTGGGCGCCAACTACTTCAAGCAGGATGATGTCGCCTGGTTAAACGGCGACGATATCGAGGGCTTTGAACGTCTCGATCTACGACTCGCCAAGAGCTTTACCGTCGGCAACACCTCGGGGCTGATAGAGCTATTGGTACAGAATGCCCTGGGCGAGGACTACTTGGAATATCACGATTTTAATAACTTTGAGCGCAGGACCTATTTAAGATTCAGCCTGGGTTGGTAGCCAGTGGTATCGAAAGGCGTTATCTTGAGATACGCTTTAGCGCGTAGCATGCGAAGGATCGTAGCATTGAAATGGAGTATCAGCACATTCAAGTGGAGCGGCCTGAGGTCACTGGGGCTTGTAACCATACTCTACTGCAGTATTCCCTCCGTCGCTGACGCCAGTGTGCTGACAATCCTTATCGGCGACGAGGATAATATCGAATACCGTAAGATCAGTCGCCACTATAAGCGCAGCTTGCGCTCCCGGCTTCACGGCGCGCCACTGGATATAAGAATTTTCAAAATCGGTGACAACCCGCGGGCGATACGCGACAGCGTCTTCCTGCTCAGCCTGGGCTCCCGCGCCGCCGACACAGCATTGGAACTGCGAGCCGGAAAACCCCTGCTCTGCGCGCTGATCAGTCGCGCCTCCTTCAA
>JAUXCW010000009.1 GCA_030618705.1 Gammaproteobacteria bacterium
ACTGCTGGTCTATCACTATAAAGTTCTTTCTCAAAGGCAGATCAGCCGGGCACAGGAAAGCGGCCTGGAGGTATCGTGTTACACCGTGAATGACCTGGCGGAAATCAAAAAACTACGGGACTGGGATATCGACGGCGTGATTACCGACCACCCGGTGCGTTTTTTGCATTTGCAGAAATAACCCATCATTGACCTTTCGTGGCATCGTAGCTCAATTTAACCGCGGCAAGGTCTGTCTCCCCGGCGTTATCGCATTTATTGGGATCGCCGCCGCAGATCTCGCATTCGGTATCAAACCCCAGCGCGCTCATTCCGCCGCAGGAACCCTTGATGGGCCCACGCCCGGCCAGCACCCCGACCGACATGGCCAGTACCACAAAAAACACGGTGCCAAAACTGATCAGGAACAGGCTCATAATGGTTTACCTGGTTGTCGAATATCCATTGAGTTGCCTATTATAAACCGACCGGCCCCCATGACCAGCTACTGTAAATAGGGCTCGAAGGCGCTCGAATACAACACCTCAAACCCCTCCTGCTGTTTGACCAGTAAATACACGGGGAGTGCCATTTTTTCAGCGAAGGCCAGGCCCGCAACCGGGCCCATGACGTTGATTGCCGTCGCATAGGCATCGGCCAATACCGCCGTGGGCGCCAGTACCGTGACCGAGGCCAGCCGATGGCTCACCGGATAGCCTGTGGCCGGATCGATGGTATGGGAGTAACGCCTGCCATCCACCTCGCGATAATTGCGGTAATCCCCCGAGGTAGCGACCGCCTCATCGGCCAGGGACAGGGCCGCAATGGCCCGACCCTGCACCCGTTGCGGCCGCTCGATACCGACCCGCCATGGCCTGCCCCGGGGATGCTCGCCCGCAGTACGCACCTCACCACCGACCTCGACCAGGAAATCATGAAGCCCCGCGCGCTCCAGTTGCACGGCGACCTGGTCGGTGCCATAACCCTTGGCAATGGCCGAGTAATCGAGCTGCATGGGGGACAGTTTTCGCAGTGCAGGCACTGTGCTATCCAGTTCCAGCTGGTCGAGCCGCGTGGTAGAGAGAGCGGCCTCGATCTGCGCCTCATCGGGCACCGACGCCCCGAGCTCACCTGGCCCGAACCCCCACAGGTCGACCAACGTCGCCACAGCGGGGTTAAAGGCGTTCCCGGTCTGCTCCGCAACGCGTAGTGCAATCCCGGTAACGTCGAGGGTCTGGGGTGAGATAGTGACCCACTGCCCGGGCGCGGCCCGATTGAAACGGCCGAGGTCAGAGTCCGGCCGATAGGTCGACATGCCAGCGTCGACCTGGTCGAGCGTGTCCTGGATAAGGGCGGTGAGTTGTTCCGATGGCTTGTCGGCGGAGGTCGCCACGCTGACATGCCAGCGCGTACCCATGGTTTCACCGGAGAGCTCGACCAGCACCGATTGCTCGCCGCAAGCCCCTAAAAACAAAAGCGAGAACAGGCAGGCCGTTCTCGCTAGCGGGTACAGGATGCCAGGCAAATTAGCCGCCAAAATCATCCAGCAGAATATGCTCGTCCTCGACTCCCAGGTCATGCAGCATATTGATGACCGCCTGCGACATCATCGGCGGCCCGCACATATAGTATTCGCAGTCTTCCGGCGCCTGGTGATCCTTAAGGTAGTTTTCATACACCACCTGGTGGATAAAGCCGGTCAAACCTTCCCAGTTATCCTCGGGCATCGGGTCGGATAGCGCGACATGCCATTCGAAATTATCGAACTCCGCGGCCAGGCTGTCGAAATCCTCGACGTAGAACATTTCCTTGAGGCTGCGCGCACCGTACCAATAGGAGATCTTGCGAGTGGAACCCAGGCGCTTGAGCTGGTCAAAAATATGCGAGCGCATGGGGGCCATACCGGCTCCACCGCCGATAAACACCATCTCGTTGCCGGTTTCCCGGGCAAAGAATTCGCCGAAGGGACCGTAGACGGTGACCTTGTCTCCGGGTTTCAGGCTGAATATCCAGGATGACATGATGCCGGGGGGAATGCCCGTGGAACCGGGTGGCGGGGTCGCCACGCGAATATTGAATTTGACGACGCCTCTTTCGTCAGGATAATTGGCCATGGAATAGGCGCGCTGCACGGTTTCATCGACGATCGATTCGTACTGGAATACGTCGAAGCGCTCCCAGTCATCGCGGAACTCTTCCTGTATATCAAAATCGGCGTATTTGACACGGTGCGGCGGACACTCCAACTGCACATAACCACCAGCGCGAAAATTGACTTCCTCGCCCTCGGGCAATTGCAGCACCAATTCCTTGATGAAGGTTGCCACGTTTTCGTTGGACTTGACCGTACACTCCCACTGCTTGACACCAAAAGCCGCCGGGTCGATTTCTATTTTCATGTCCTGCTTGACGGCAACCTGGCAGGCGAGGCGCCAGTGATCCTTGCGCTGGCCCAGGGTGAAGTGACTCTCCTCGGTCGGCAGGATGGAGCCGCCCCCGTCCAGAACCTGGCAACTGCACTGGCCACAGGTGCCGCCGCCGCCGCAGGCAGAGGCCAGGAATACGCCATCATCCGCCAGGGTATTGAGCAGCTTACCACCGGCGGGCACGGTGATCGCATGCTCGGATTCGCCGTTGATTTCAATAACCACATCGCCACTGCTTACCAGTCTGCCGCGGGCGATTATGATCAGGGCTATCAACGCCATCACCACCACGGTGAACATGGCAACGCCGGCAAAAATCGTATTGATATCAACCATAAATCACAACCCTAAATCACAAGCCTAAAAATAAACCGATTCATCGTCCCTACAGCGAGATGCCGCCAAAAGACATAAAGCCCAGGGACATCAGCCCCACTGTTATAAAGGTGATGCCAAGCCCCTCCAGGCCATCGGGGATATCGCTGTACTTGAGCTTCTCGCGGATCCCGGCCAGTGCCGCGATGGCCAGCGCCCAGCCCGTACCCGCGCCAAAACCGTAGACCACGCTTTCGCCAAAGGTGTACTCCCGATTCACCATAAACAGCACCGCACCGAGAATGGCACAATTCACGGTAATCAAGGGCAGGAACACACCCAGGGCGTTATAGAGCGCCGGCACAAAGCGGTCGAGGAACATCTCGAGAATCTGCACGATGGCGGCAATAACCCCGATATAACTGAGGTAGCCGAGAAAACTAAGATCCAGTTGCGCAGCGCCTTCGATACCGGTCCAGGACAGCGCGCCCTCCTTCAGGAGATACTGGTAGATCAGGTTATTCGCCGGTACGGTGATCACCAGAACAGCGATGACGGCGATACCGAGGCCAATCGCCGTGGAAATCTTCTTCGATACCGCCAGGAAAGTACACATGCCGAGGAAGAAGGCCAGGGCCATATTCTCAATGAATATGGCGCGTACCAATAGACCGAGATAGTGTTCTAACATGCTTATACCGCCTCGCTGCTTTTAGTCTGTGGCGCCAACTTGTACTCCGCCTCTTCCACCTGGCTTTTCTTCCAGCTGCGCAGGCCCCAGATAAATAGTCCGATCAGGAAGAAAGCGCTGGGGGGTAGCAGCAGCAGGCCGTTGGGCACATACCAGCCGCCGTTCGCCACTGTCGACAGCACCTCGAAACCAAACAGGGATCCGGAGCCGAGCAATTCCCGCACAAAGCCGACCGCCAGCAATACCACGGCGTATCCCAGACCGTTGCCGATCCCGTCGATAAAACTGGCGACAGGCGGATTTTTCATCGCAAAGGCTTCCGCACGCCCCATGACGATACAGTTAGTAATGATAAGGCCGACAAACACCGAGAGCTGCTTGCTGATCTCGTAGGCAAAGGCCTGCAGGCACTGGTCGACGACGATAACCAGGGAGGCAATAATCGTCATCTGCACGATAATGCGTATATTCGTCGGGATCTGGTTGCGTATCAGTGAAATAAAGAAACTGGACAGCGCGGTCACCACGGTGACCGCAATACCCATTACCACGGTGGTCTTGAGGTTGGTGGTGACCGCCAGCGCAGAGCAGATGCCCAATATCTGCAAGGCGATGGGGTTGTTGTTAAAGATCGGGTCGAGCAGAACCTCTTTAAAACTTTGCCTGGCCATTTACACACCCCCCGCTTGCAGTTTAGCGAGATAGCGGCTGAAACCGTTCTCACCCATCCAGTATTTCACCAGGTGATCGACACCAACACTGGTCAGGGTGGCACCCGACAAGCCGTCGACTTCATAGGGGTCGGACAAATCCGCCGCGCCGCCCTTGGTTACCGTGATGCCCACCTGGTGATCCGGCAGGTAGATACTCTTGCCAGACCACTGTGCTTTCCATTTCGGGTTGTCGACCTCACCCCCCAGTCCCGGGGTTTCACCATGCTCGTAGAAGGTCAGGCCCAGGATGGTATCGCCATCGCCCTCGACGGCCAGAAAACCGTAGAGCGTACTCCACAAACCATAGCCGTGTACCGGCAGCACCACCCGGTCGATGCGGCCGTCTTTTTCCAGCACATAGACCATGGCGTATTTCGCCTGACGTTTGATCACCGCAATATCTTCTTTAGGCGGCACTCTTTCTGACAGTGCTGGATCTTTTGCCGCCCGGCGCTGATCGTAAGTCGCGGGATCGATACCCAGTTGCTGTTCCTCCTCCGCAGTCAGGTAACTGCCGGTCTGGAGATCGACCAGCTTGACCGAAAACGCCTTGAAGGTGTCCTCGACATAGCTTTTATCGTGTTTGGCCGGATCATAGAGGCCGGCGGCAACCAGTACGTCACGATTGCGCGCATACTCCTTGTTCTCGGTTTGCAGGGGCTTGAGTACGACCGCCGCGCCGGAAACCAGCACCGAGCAGACTACACACAAGAGCAGCGCGACGATAATCGTGTGTTTGAGGCTATCTTTATGCGACATCCCGCGCCATCCTCCGCTTGATATTGGCCTGCACCACAAAATGATCGATCAACGGTGCAAACAGGTTGGCGAATAGAATCGCCAGCATCATGCCCTCCGGGAAGGCCGGATTCACCACCCGGATCAGCATCACCATCACCCCGATCAGGGCGCCAAAAACCCACTTGCCCTTGTCGGTCATCGCCGCGGATACCGGGTCGGTGGCCATAAACACCGTGCCGAAAGCAAAACCGCCCAACACCAGGTGCCAATGCCAGGGCACGGCGAACATCGGGTTCGTTGAAGAATCGATGGTGTTGAAAAACAGTGACATCACAATCATACCCAGCAACACACCCAGCATAATCCGCCAGGAGGCTATGCCCGTCCACAGCAACAGCAGCGCACCCAGCCCGATGGCCAGCGTCGATGTCTCGCCGATTGAACCCTGGATATTGCCGTAGAACGCGTCCAGCCAGGTAAGTTGACTGCCCGCCGCATCGACAATGGCCTGGTAGCCATCGGTCGCGGCAATGGCCAGCGGGGTCGCGCCACTAAAACCGTCCACCGCCGTCCATACGGCGTCACCGGAGATCGCCGCCGGGTAGGCAAAAAACAGGAACGCCCTGCCGGTCAGCGCCGGGTTGAGAAAATTCTTGCCGGTACCGCCGAACACTTCCTTGCCGATGACCACGCCAAAACTGATGCCCAGGGCAACCTGCCACAGGGGGATATCCGGCGGCACGATCAAGGCAAAGAGGATGGAGGTGACAAAGAAGCCTTCGTTGACCTCGTGCCCGCGCACGATGGCGAACAATATCTCCCAGAAGATACCGACGACGAAGGTGGTGATATAGATCGGCAGGAAATAAGCCGCGCCGTGCCACAGGTTGTCCCACAAACTGCCGGGGTCATAACCCGCCAGCAGGTCGATAATCCAGCCGTGCCAACCCGGTGCCGCGTCGATGCCCATGGCGGCCATGGCGGTATTGGCCTGCAGGCCGAGGTTCCACATGCCGTAGAACATGGCCGGAAACGTCGCCAGCCAGACCGTTATCATCACCCGCTTGAGGTCGATCCCGTCGCGAACGTGGGAGCCGACCCGGGTGACGGTATCGGGCTGATAGAGAAAGGTATCGAAAACTTCAAACAGGGCATAATACTTTTCGAAGCGCCCGCCCTCTTCAAAATGAGGCTCGACCTTATCGAGTATATTGCGAATCGCCTTCATTTATATCTCCTTCTCAATACGGGTGAGGTTATCCCGTAAGATCGGGCCATAATCGTACTTGCCGGGGCAAACATAGGTACACAGGGCAAGGTCTTCCTCGTCGAGTTCCAGTGCGCCGAGTTGCTGGGCGTCTTCTATATCGCCCACTACCAGTGTCCGCAGCAGCAGCGTCGGCAGAATATCCAGCGGCATCACCTTTTCATAGGCGCCGATGGGAACGATGGCGCGGGGGCTGCCATTGGTATTGGTGTCAAAGGCAAAACGCTTGCCGCCCATAAACTGGGACAGGTAGATTCGCATGGCGGAGAATCGGCTCACCCCCGGCGATAACCAGCCCAGCATCGGCCGATTATTCCCCTCGAGCAGCGCCGTGACCTGGGTATGGTAGCGGCCCAGGTAGGCAACTGGCCCGCGCGCGGTGCGACCGGAGAGCACCGAGCCCGATATCACCCGATTATTTGTCCCCTCCAGTTGGCCGGCGGTCAGTTCATCGGTGCTGGCGCCGAGCCGGGTACGTACCAGGCGCGGCTGCTCGACCACGGGGCCGGCCAGGGAGATCACCCGCTCCACGCTCAGGCTGCCACTGGTAAACAATTTGCCGATAGCGGTCACGTCCTGGTAAGCGATGTGCCACACCGTCTTATTGACACCCACGGCATCCAGCATATGGATGTGGGTGCCCGCCAGGCCCGCAGGGTGTGGCCCGCTAAACTCCCTGGATTCGATTTTACCCATTGATGTCAGCGGCACCGGCGAGCCGGCAGCCTGGCAGACGTAAACCTTGCCCTCTGTGAGGCAGCTCAATACGCTCAAACCGTTGTCAAATGACTCGATATCCTCGGCGATGACCACCGCCGGATCCGCGGCCAGCGGATTGGTATCCATGGCGGTAACGAAAATGGAATGGGGCGCACTGTCCACCGCGGGCACTTTGCTGAAAGGGCGGGTTCGCAGCGCGGTCCACAGGCCGGATGCGATCAGGTTGTCCCGAACCGCCTCACGATCCAGCGTGGGCAGGTCGGCCGCGGGCCAGGAGCGGAAGCTTTCCTGTTCGCCGGCACCGTCATCGACCTCAATCACCAGCGACTGGAACACCCGCTTGGCGCCACGGTTAATAGCCGCCACCGTGCCGCTTGCCGGCGAGGTATATTGCACCCCCGGGGTCTTCTTGTCGGTGAACAGGAGTTGCCCCAGCTTAACCTTGTCGCCCACCTGGACCGCCATGGTCGGCTTCAAACCGTTGTAATCGAAACCGACCAGGGCGACATTGCGGATGCGCGGCCCGTCCTGGATACCCTGCGAGGGCGCTCCTGCAATCGGTAGATCGAGGCCGCGTTTAATTCTGATCATACAGAAGCCTGTGTAATATGCTGGTAAATGAGCATGGATCCAATTCTGCCGGAACACGATACCGACCAGGGCCGAATCGGGAGCGCAAGTATATAATTACAGGCGCTGGAAGGCCATAGAAGCCTGCGCCGTAACCTTGATCCATGTCGGGTTGGGGGGATTTACCCCTTGCCAATCCCGCTACTGTTCCTTTGGGTAGACTTGATAGTGCACGCCGGCCATTTGCTCGAGAATGCGGAACACCTGGCAGCTGTAGCCAAATTCGTTGTCGTACCAGGTATAGAGAACCACATTGGCACCGTTGACGATGGTGGCGCCCGCGTCGAAGATGCAAGCATGCCGGGAGCCGACCATATCCGAGGACACCACTTCCGGCGAATTGGTGTAGTCCACCTGCCGCCGCAGGGGTGAATGCAGGGCGACGTAGCGCATAAAATCGTTGACCTCTTCCTTGCTGGTCTCTTTCTCCAGTCGCAGGTTGAGGATCGCCATCGAGACATTTGGCGTGGGTACGCGAATCGCATTGCCGGTGAGCTTACCGGCCAACTGGGGCAACACCTTGGCCACGGCCTTGGCCGCACCGGTCTCGGTCAGCACCATATTGAGCGGCGCACTGCGGCCCCGGCGGCTGGCCGTGTGATAGTTGTCAATCAGGTTCTGGTCATTGGTGTAGGCGTGAACGGTCTCGACGTGCCCCGATACGATGCCGAATTTATCGTCGATCGCTTTCAACGGCGGCACGATGGCGTTGGTGGTACAGGAGGCAGCGGAGATAATGGTATCGCCATCCTCTATCTGGTCCGAATTGACGCCATAGACAATGTTTTTGATGTCGTCGCCCTTGCTGGGCGCGGTGAGAATCACCCTGGATATGCCCTTGCACTGCAAGTGCCTGGACAGGCCCTCAGTATCTTTCCAGACCCCGGTATTGTCCACCACGATCGCATCTTCGATACCGTATTGGGTGTAATCGATTTCTGCGGGGTTCGATGCGTAGATCACCTTGATCTCATTGCCGTTGGCGATAAAGGACTCGCGTTCCTCGTCCACGCGGATGGTACCCTCGAACGCACCGTGGATTGAGTCACGACGCAGCAGACTGGCCCGCTTCACCAGGTCATCCGCCGCCCCGCCACGGCGCACCACGATCGCCCGCAGGCGCAGCGTATCGCCACCACCGGTTTTTTCTATCAACAGGCGCGCCATCAGGCGGCCGATGCGACCGAAGCCGTAGAGCACGACGTCCCTGGGACGGTCGATGGGCTTGGCATCGCTGCCGATGACATCCGCCATCTGCTGGCGCAGGTAGTCCTCCAGCGAGATGCCCTGTCGCTTGGCGCCCTCTTCGTAAAGCACCGCCAGACGGCCTGCATCGATATGGGCCGTGCCCAACTCCAGCTCCGACAGGGTCTTGATCACCGGGAAGGTCTCGAACACCGACAGCTCATTCTCCTCGACCTGGCGCACCGCGCGGTGGGCCTTCATGATCTGGAGTGTGGACTGATTGACCAGGTTTACGCCGTAGATATAGGTTTTGACATTGTTTTTGCGGTACAAGCGACCCACCAGGGGCAACATGGCCTCGGCCAGCGCCTCACGGTCTTTCCAGTCTTTGAAGTAATCACCCGGTCTTTCCCGCTGCTTGTCGGTCACCATATACCTCACATCGACGTAAAAAAAGTGCGCGTATTATCCGGCTTCCACCGCCCCAGTGCAAGCCGGACCCGATCAACTTTATGGTGGATTTCCCTTGTAAATAAACTACTTGGAGGGGTTATTCCGCCAGCCGGGCCAGCCATCGAGGGCCGCCGGGCGCTGCCGGTTTTTCTGGCAAATCCTGATCCAGGCCATACAATAGCGCTCTTTTCTCATATGGTAATAATTGCGTGCCCTCCCTGCTGCCCCTGGACAAGGTGCCAAAACCCGGTACCCGGCAAACTCTGAGCCCCCTCCCCGGCGACAGCGATGCGCTGGCCATCGCCGAGGCCGCGACCACCTATGGGCGCCTCACCGTGGTGATCACCGCCAACACGGCCCACTCCGAGGCCCTGGTGATGTCGAGCGGCTTTTTTGCCGGGGCCGGGGTGCCGGTACTGCACTTCCCGGACCGGGAAACCCTGCCCTACGACAGCTTTTCTCCCCACCAGGACATTACCTCGGCCCGCCTGCTCAGCCTGCACCAACTGCCGCAACGAGACCGGGGCATACTGGTGATTCCCATCAGCGCACTGATGCACCGCCTGCCGCCCCCCGAGTACGTGCTGCAGAACAGCCTGTTGCTGCGTTGTGGCGACCGCATGAACCTGGCCCGCTTGCGGCGACAGCTCGACCTCGCCGGCTATCGCTGTGTCGACACCGTACTCGAACACGGTGAGTTTGCCGTCCGCGGCTCCCTGGTAGACCTCTTCCCCATGGGCAGCACCTTTCCCTTCAGGGTCGATTTCTTTGATGACGAGATCGAGACCCTGCGCAGCTTCGACCCGGAAAGCCAGCGCACCGTGGAAAAAATGGAGGAAATCCGCCTGCTGCCGGCTCGGGAAATGCCCCTCACACCACCGGCTATCAAGCATTTCAAGGAGCAATGGCATAGCCGCTTCACTGTCGACCATCGCGATTGCCCCCTCTACCGCGATATCGCGGAGGGCCTGGCTCCCCCCGGTATCGAGTACTACCTGCCGCTGTTTTTCGAACAAACGGTATTGCTGGATCGCTACCTGCCGGAGGACTGCCTGGTCCTGCTGGAGCAAGGGGCCGCGGAGGCCGCGGATCGGTTCTGGCTGGACGTCAACACGCGCTACCAGGAGTTGAATATCGACCCGCGGCGACCACTGCTGCCGCCGGGGGAGCTGTTCGCCGCCAGTGATGAGCTGTTTAGCGCCCTCAAGCGCTACCCGACCATCCGGCTCGCCGCTGAATCCTCGACCTCCGGCCCGAGCCCTCTGCCGCTGTCAGCCCTGCCAGCGCTCGAAGCGGACGCCAGGAAGAAGCACCCCTGGGAGAAGTTGCAGTATTTTTGTGGTGAGTGGCACGGCAAAATCCTGTTCACCGCCGAATCCGCCGGTCGTCGCGAAATTCTGCTGGAGCAGTTGGCCCAGGCAGGCATCGTGCCCCAGCCCGTCGACGGTTGGACCAGCTTCGCCACTTTGCGCCCAGCACTTGGCATTTGCGTCGCACCGTTGCTAAACGGCTTTACCCTGGCGGACGAGATCGCCGTCATTCCGGAAAATGCACTGCTCGGTGGTCGCGTCGCACAGCAAAAGCGGGAATCGCGAACCCAGGGCAACGCCGACGCCATCATTCGCAACCTGGCGGAGCTGAGGCAGGGCTCCCCGGTAGTCCATATCGACCATGGCGTCGGTCGCTACCTGGGCCTGCAATGCCTGGAGGTGGACGGTGAACCCTGCGAATTTCTACTGCTGCAATACGCCGAGGAGGCAAAGCTCTACGTCCCGGTATCCTCCCTGCACCTGATCAATCGCTATAGCGGCGTGGAGGACGATAAAGCCCCATTGCACCGCCTGGGCAGCGACAGCTGGAAACGCGAGCGCGAAAAAGCCGCTAAACAGGTTCGCGATGCGGCGGCGGAACTATTGGAAATCTATGCCCGGCGCGCCGCCCAACCCGGCACCTCACTGCGCGTCGACGCGGCCAGTTACGCCAGCTTCGCCGCCGACTTTCCCTTCGAGGAAACCGCGGACCAGCTCGGCGCCATCGACGCCGTGGTCGATGACCTGGCCAGGGAAACACCGATGGATCGACTGATTTGCGGCGATGTCGGCTTCGGCAAAACCGAGGTGGCGATGCGAGCCGCCTTCGTCGTCGCACAAAACGGCTGCCAGGTTGCGGTGCTGGTGCCGACAACGCTTCTGGCGCAACAGCACTACGACACGTTTCGCGACCGCTTTGCCGACTGGCCGATCAACATCGAGGTGATGTCGCGTTTTCGCAGCAACAAGCAGCAGGCCGAGGCCCGTGCCCGCATCACCGCCGGGCAGGCCGACATCATTATCGGCACCCACAAGCTATTACAGGGAGACATCGAGTATAAAAACCTGGGGCTGTTGATCATCGACGAAGAGCACCGCTTCGGTGTGCGGCAAAAAGACCTGCTGAAGAAGATGCGCGCCGAGGTGGATATCCTTACCCTCACCGCCACACCGATTCCCCGGACCCTCAATATGTCGCTATCGGGGATGCGCGACCTGTCGATCATCGCCACGCCTCCGGCGCGGCGCCTGGCCATCAAGACTTTTGTTCGCGAATACGACAAGGCGATCATCAAGGAAGCGATCCTTCGTGAGTTGCTTCGCGGTGGCCAGGTGTTTTTTGTACACAATGAAGTCAGCAGTATCGAGCGAACGGCCAGGGAGTTGGCCGAGCTGGTACCGGAAGCCCAGGTGGCTATCGGTCACGGCCAGATGCGAGAGCGCGAACTGGAGCAGGTGATGAGTGATTTCCATCATCGCAAGTTCAATATCCTGGTCTGCTCCACCATTATCGAAACCGGGATCGACATCCCCTCCTCCAATACTATTATCATCGAGCGCGCGGACAAATTCGGCCTGGCGCAACTACACCAGTTGCGCGGGCGCGTCGGTCGATCGCACCACCAGGCCTACGCCTATCTGCTGACCCCCCACCATAAATCCATGTCCGCGGATGCGGGCAAGCGGCTGGAGGCCATTGCCGAGGCGCAGGAACTCGGTGCCGGATTTATCCTCGCCGCCCACGACCTGGAAATACGCGGCACCGGGGAACTGCTGGGGGACGAACAGAGCGGCCATATCCAGAAAATCGGTTTTTCACTGTATATGGACATGCTCGATCGGGCGGTGCAGTCCCTGCGAGAGGGCAAAACCCTCAGCGCCGACACCAGCACACTCCAGGACACCCAGGTAAACCTGAATATTCCCGCCATCATCCCCGATGACTACCTGCCCGATGTGCACTCACGGCTCATCCTCTACAAGCGGATTGCCAATGCCCGCCAGGAGCAGGATTTACACGCCCTGCAAGTGGAGATGATCGACCGGTTCGGCCTGCTGCCCGAGCACACCAGGGATCTGTTCCGGGTGACCTCCCTCAAGCTGTCCGCCGGGAAACTCGGCATCCACAAAATCGATGCCGGCCCCGGGGGCGGTGTGCTGGTCTTCGAGCAGGATACGCCGGTCGACCCCCTGGCACTGGTAAAAATCGTACAGTCGGAGCCCGACTGTTATCGCCTGGAAGCGGGCAACCAACTGCGCTTCCAGACCCCCTTGAAAAGTGCCGGCGAGCGCATTGACTTTGTCAGCGCGACGCTTGAGCAACTGGCCGGGCAGACGGCATAATGACACGTCCCTACTATTGGAATCAGCCCATGCGCACCCTGATACCCCTGCTGTTCGCCAGCCTGGTGATTCACTCCACTGCCTCGGCACAGTCGCAGGACGAAGGCATGGAGGAGCCGCTGCGCTGGTACCAGATCGAAGTGCTGTTTTTCCGCAACCTCGCCGAGTCCGCCCAGACCGAGGAGAGCTGGCCCATGGAAATCGAGCTGCAAATGCCCGAAACCAGCTACCTGATGCCGGAGACGGACTCCCCGTTGGCCGACCAGGCCCAGCGGCCGTGGCACCCGCCGCAAATAACCCTGGTGGAGGAGCTCGAGGAGACTGTCGCCGGGGAAGAGGAGCGCGAGGGTTCCGACACACCGCCCCGCCTGGTCTATCGGGGGGTGGCCGACGGTGAAACCCACCTCGATGCGATTCGGCAGAAATTACAGCGCCGCGGGGATTTCCACGTACTGGACTACAGAGCCTGGCGCCAACCCCTGCTGGAGGACGGCGCTCCGGTCTATTTTCGTGTCGCCGCCGGTGAACACCATGGTCTGTATCGCGAACTGGAGGGCTATATCGGTTTCTCCCTTAAGCGCTATCTGCACATCGACACGGATCTGTGGTGGGGTGACTATGTATTCGACGAGCTCGCCCCCGGCGACCCCGATACTGCAGGAACCCCGGAAGATGCCGGGACACCACCGGTGATCGAGGCGGTTGCGGATACCGAACAGGGTGCGCAGCGGGGTTCTGTGGCAACGGACATCTTCGGACCGCGCCCGGCATTGCGCGCGGCACACCTGAAAGAGCAGCGGCGTATGCGCAGTGACGAAGTGCATTACTTCGATCACCCCCTGTTTGGCATACTGGTGCTGATCAGCCCCTGGGAACACCCGGAACAGGTCGAACCTTAAGCGAGCAGTTTCGCCATCACCACCAGCGCCGGCGGCATATTGCTGCTCACCACCCGTTGCATCTCCTCGATGCTTATCATGCGCTCCGAAATGCCCGCCGCCCAGTTGACCACCAGGCAAAACCCCGCATAGGGCAGCTCCAGCTCCCGCGCCAGTGCCGCTTCCGGCATGGCCGTCATACCCACGAGATCGCATCCGTCCTGCCGCAGGCGTTGAATCTCCGCGCTGCTCTCCAGCCTGGGGCCCTGGGTACAACCATAGGTGCCGCCGACCACGGGCTCGAGCCCGACCGCGTGCGCCGCCTGCAATAGCTTTTCACTCAGCTCCCTGTCATAGGGGTCGCTAAAGTCCACGTGCCGGGTAACGTCCCCGGTACCGTCGGAGTAGCTGTGCTCTCGCCCCCAGCTGTAGTCGATGATCTGGTCGGGAATGACCCAGACGCCCGGGCCCATCGTCGATGTGATACCGCCGACGATATTGATGGTGACGATATGGCTGGCGCCGAGTTGCTGCAGGGCAGCGATATTGGCTCGATAATTGATCGCGTGTGGAGGCAGGTGGCGCCCCTCGCCATGGCGCGACAGAAACAGCATTCTCACCCCCTCGACCTCACCCTCCAGCACTGGGGCGGAGGGCTTACCGTAGGGGGTTTCGACGCGGTGCTGGCCGATCACCTGCAAACCGTCAAAATCAAACAGGCCACTACCGCCGACCACTGCCAATTTGGTGATCTCCGATTGTTTTCCAGGCTCCATGACGTGGTTATTTCCTTTAGAGGTATCTGTAGTTAAAACCGATTTTTAAACAACAAAATGTTATTTGTCCAATGTTAGCGGTTCCGTGTTCAATAACTCAAGTGAGCACAACCAGATTCTGAGAGGTTTCGATGAGCAACCCGACTGCAGTAGTGGGAAAGTGGTACCAGGAGATTGAAGAGGGCTTCGTCTTTGAGGTTGTGGCCCTGGACGACGACGCCGGCACTATCGAAGTGCAGCATATCGACGGCGAAATCAATGAATTCGACGATGAGTGCTGGGATGACCTCACCCTGGAACAAGTAGCGGCACCCGAGGATTGGCGCAATGGCTACGAGCTGAGTAGCGAAGACAGCGCGGATCCCGACGCGGCGAGTAAAGCCAAGGCCATGGGAGACCCCATCAACGAGATCGAGCCGCAGATCACCATGGGATTACTGGACGACTGACGCCCTTCGCCCACCCGCCCCGGCGCCCTAACAACAAAACCCCGCGATACGCTTGCCAAACTTTAAAACCTGTATATACTGCCAGTAACTGTATATCTATTCACTGGTACCCTTATGGAAAAACTCACGGCGAGGCAAACCCAGGTTCTCGATCTTATCCGGGATCATATTGAGCAGACCGGCTTTCCGCCGACCCGGGCCGATATTGCGCGGGAGTTCGGTTTCCGCTCCGCCAATGCCGCGGAGGAACACCTGCGCGCACTGGCCCGCAAGGGAGCCATAGAAATAGTCCCCGGCACCTCGCGGGGCATTCGCTTGCCCGAGAACAGGGGTATTCCTGTGGTCGGCCAGGTGGCGGCCGGCAACCCGATACTGGCTACAGAGCACATCGAGGATTACTGCGATATCGCGCCCTCCTTCTTTCACCCCAGGGCCGATTTCTTCCTCAATGTCAGGGGGATGAGTATGCGCGATGCCGGGATACTGGACGGCGACCTGTTAGCGGTACACAACACCACCGAGGCCAGTAACGGTCAAATTGTGGTGGCACGGCTGGAGGATGAGGTAACGGTGAAGCGCCTCAAGCGCACACGGAGCCGCTACCATATTCAGTTACTGCCGGAGAATCCGGATTTCGAGCCGATCGAGGTGGATTTGCGCGAGCAGGAATGCACGATTGAAGGTATCAGTGTTGGCGTTATTCGACGTTAGAATTACAGCTCGCCGTTAAAACTCTGCTATAAACAATAGCCCGAAACAATAGCCCGCCGTTGATACTGCGGTGAAATACTCCGGTTAATGAACCACCGGGTCGTGAACCATCTCCATACTATCCACGGCCGCCTGGTCGGCTTGTTCCGCCAATTCGGCAAACGCCTGGATACCGGCCTGGATCATGGCCCTGGCGACCTCCAGCTTGATATAGGGCATGTAGGCGCTGGCCTCCTCGGAGAAGCGAATAGTTACCATCGGTTCACCTTCGTCTTCTGCAGACTGAAGCACAACTTCACCATTACAGAGCTCAACGATCTCTAGAACGGAAGACACAGATATCTCCTTCATTTGAACAGCAGCTTCTTTATATCATTTGCCGTCAGCCAATAGCAAGCACGGACGGGCTCGCCGCTCTTCACTAGTACTCCAGCATGTCCCCGCGCAGCCTGTCGATCAGCTTTTCCAGCTCATCGAGGGTGCGCCCAAGATCCACCTGGCCCGGCATGTCGGCGCGACTGAGGGAGATCAAGCCCGACGGGACGCCAGGCTTCGGCTCCGCCGCACCCCGTTGGGCATAATCAGCCCACTGCAGCAGATCCTGCAACCAGCCGGGCTGGGTCTCAAGGTTCGTACACTCCGCCAGGGCGGCGGGTAGATACTCCGGGTAGGCCGCACCGAGACTGACGGCGTCCAGCGGCGTTGCCAGCGGTTGCCCCTGCGGCATGTGCTCGTCCGCCGCCATTTCCGCAAGAAACGCCTGATAGGCGCCTATGGCATGCCACAGGGCGGATTCCAACAGGGCCTCACGCTGCTGGGCATTGCCGGCCAGGTCCTCGCTCCAGGCCAGGTGCCAACGTGCATAGGCTATTTTCTGGCCGACCCGGCGCTGCAAGCCCCGCTGGCTCACTTCGCCTTGCCGGCGGGTTTGGCAGCCCGGCCGGAACTGATCTCCTCAAGCCACATGCCGTTTCGGTAAAAGGCTCGCCATTTGCTGGCTTTGCCGTCGACCTCCGACATCAGGTACTGCTCCTTGTTTTTGCGGCTGTAGCGAACGATGGAGGGGTTGCCGTCCGGGTCGCTCACCGGCCCTTTGAACAGGTGGCTGTACTTGGGGTCGATCTCACTCTGGTGGGGGAGCAGCTCTCGTAACTGCGGTGCGCGGGTCTCCCTGTTACGGGGATACTGGCTCGCCGCGAGGAACATGCCGGCGGCGCCGTCACGGAGAATATAGTGATCCTCCACTTTGACGCAGGCGAGCTCGGGCATGGGTACCGGATCCATCTTCGGGGGTGCCGCTTCACCGTTGCGCAACAGCTTGCGAGTATTCTTGCAGTCATCGCTGACACAGCCAAAATATTTACCAAAGCGACCGGTTTTCAGCTCCATATTAGCGCCGCACTTGTCGCACTCGATCACCGGCCCGTCGTAACCCTTGATCTTGAAACTGCCCTCCTCGACCTCGAAACCCGGGCAGTCCGGATTGTCGCCGCAGACATGCAGCTTGCGGGTCTCGTCGATGAGGTAGGAGTCCATCGCCGTATTGCACAGCTTGCAACGGTGCTTGGAGCGCAACAACAGCGACTCCGCCTCGTCATCGGCCTCGACATCCACCGCCTCGTCCCCGGGCACCAGGTTCATGGTTTTCTTACAGCGTTCCTTGGGGGGCAAGGCGTAACCGGAGCAGCCCAGGAATACCCCGGTACTGGCGGTGCGAATCATCATCGGGCGGCCGCAATCGGGGCAGGCGATATTGGTTTCGGTAGGGGTATTGGTGCGCATACCGCCTTCATCGCCCTGGGCGCGGGTCAGCCTTTGCTTGAAATCCGCGTAGAACTCATCCAATACGCTGCGCCAGTTTTTATCTCCCTCCGCCACCTCGTCCAGCGCCTCTTCCATGCTGGCGGTAAAGCCAAAGTCCATCAGGTCCGAAAAGCTCTCGACCAGGCGCTCGGTGACGATATCACCCATTTTTTCCGCATAAAAACGCCGCTTTTCAAGCCGTGCGTAACCCCGATCCTGGATGGTGGAAATAATGGCGGCGTAGGTCGAGGGTCGACCGATACCGCGTTTTTCCAGCTCTTTCACCAGACCCGCCTCGGTGTACCGGGCCGAGGGTTTGGTGAAGTGCTGTTTCGGGTCGAGCTTGCCCAGGTCGAGGATATCGCCCTTTTTCACATCCGGCAGAACCCGGTCGTCCTCGGACCGGGATACCGGCTGCAGGACTCTGGTAAAACCGTCGAAGCGGATAATCCGGCCGCGGGTACGCAATTCATAGTCACCGGCGGCAACGCTTACCGAACTGCTGGTAAATTCCGCCGGGGTCATCTGGCAGGCGACAAACTGCCGCCATATCAGCTCGTACAGGCGCTGTGCATCCCGCTCCATCGCCGACAGCGAGGCGGAGCTGTGATGCACATCGGAGGGTCTGATCGCCTCGTGGGCTTCCTGTGCGCCCTCCTTGCTGCTATAGCGAATGGCTTCCTCCGGCAGATAGCGCTTACCGTACTCACTGCCGACATAGTCGCGGCAAGCGACCACCGCCTCCTGGCTGAGATTAGTGGAGTCCGTGCGCATATAGGTGATGTGCCCGGCCTCGTACAACCTCTGGGCCATCATCATGGTCTTTTTGACACCGAAGCCGAGCCGCGTGCTGGCGGCCTGCTGCAGGGTAGAGGTGATAAACGGCGCCGGGGGACGGGTCGAGGTCGGCTTGTCCTCACGTTTGGAAACCACGAATTGCGCCGGTTTCAGCCGGGCAAGCGCCTCCAGTGTCTGCGCCTCATTGGCGGGACGAAAATTCTGCCCCTGGTATCGCCGCACATCCACCAACAAATCCTCTGCGCTGGCGGTCTTGAGGTGGGCCTTGATCTCCCAGTACTCCTCCGGCACGAAGGCGCGTATTTCCCGCTCTCGCTCAACCAGCATGCGTACCGCAACAGACTGTACCCGCCCCGCCGACAAGCCCCTGGCGACCTTGGCCCAAAGCAGGGGCGATACCATAAAGCCCACCACCCGATCCAGGAAGCGTCGCGCCTGCTGGGCATTGACGCGGTTCATATCGAGTTCCGAGGGCTCGGAAAAGGCCTGTTGAATCGCTTTTTTGGTGATCTCGTTAAACACCACGCGCCGGTATTTGCTATCGCTGCCACCGATAGCTTCCCGCAGGTGCCAGGCGATCGCCTCTCCCTCCCGGTCCAAATCCGTCGCCAGATAGACAGTATCGGCATTTTCCGCCAGCTTCTGCAGCTCCGCTACGACTTTTTCCTTACCGGGCAGAACCTCGTAGTGGGGCTCCCAGCCGTTCTCGGGGTCGATGCCCATCCGTCGCACCAGCTGGTCGGCGGCCTTTTTCTTTTTATAGGCGGCCTTCTTTTCCGGCGCCATCTTGCGGGTTTTCGCCGCCTCCGCCGCCCGGCTCTTGGCATCGCTGCCCTTGCGGGCACCGCTAGTGGGCAAATCACGGATATGCCCGATACTGGATTTCACCACATAGTCCTTGCCCAGGTACTTGTTGATGGTCTTGGCCTTGGCAGGCGACTCTACTATAACCAGCGATTTGCCCATATTGTGTACAATTCCACTCTCTCGGGGATGAAAACTCACGATCTACGTCGGACGGCAGTTTATAAGTCCCGCATCGCCTGCGGTCAAGTCTCTAATCAAACAAAATAAAATTAACCAGGCCGGTATCGGACCGGGAACCGGCCCGCAGAAGGCGGTGAACAGGCGACGAAAGCTGGCAAAATATCGCAAAACCCCGGGTTTTTTCCGCCTCGAACATGGTATAAACCTCTTAACGATAGTTATAAATCGAGGACGAGTATGATCTGGCTGACCATTACGATTACTATCGCACTGATCGCGGCACTTTTTTTTATCAACCGGCGCAGAAGCGAGAATAACCGGGAGCTCGAAGCGAGGGAGGCCCATGTTGCCAAACTGCGTCAACGCGCCGGCCAGGTCGAGGACCTGATCAGGAGCTGGTGCCGTATCGGTGGTAATTGCGACGTGGCCAACGAGCTCTATCAGCTAACGCTGGAAATCTTCGATCGCATCATCGCCATGGATCCTGGCTACGCTTTTGCCGCCAGCGAACAGCAACGGCTGCTGGCGGTGATCGACAAGTTCTCCGACGCACCGCAAACCGGCAAACATACCGCTCTGGGCAGCACCGGCGAGCTGGCCCGGTTACAGAGCGAACTGAAGGATATCAAGCGAATACTGCGCTCCCGCGCCACCAACGAGGCGCTTTCCCAGGGGCAGTACCAGCAGTATTGCGAGGAAATCAAATGGCTCGGCAACCAGGCGGCGCTGGATACCTGTCTCGCCCTTGCGCACACGGCCTTTGCGGACAACCAGCCCGAGCGAGCGGAACATCTACTACAGCAAGCCCTGTCGACGATCGAGGCCGCCGATATCGCCGACCCCCGCATCAGGCAGTATTACCAGACCGTCTCCGGGCTGATGCAGCAACTTCCGCCACAGGCCGCGGCGAACAAATAACAGCCCGGCAGGGCTAGTCGAAGTGTTCGCAGTAGGCTTCGCGCCAGGCTTGCAGCAGGCTGAATATTTCATCCACCCGCGTGCTATCGCCACTTTCATGCCAGTAAAAACCGATACCCTCAGGGCCGGCCTCTACCGCAAACAGCTGCACCAGGGCCGCACCGTCCAGCGATGCAAGCAAACTATCGGGGCCGGGACGACAACCCACCTCGCGGGGCCAGCTGAAACTCCCGGCCCGATCCGGCGAACCGCCGGACATCGCCAGCCAGCGCTCGCCGTGGCGCGGCCAGCTCTGTCCCGGCCGATACCATTGATACTTCATCAATTTGTCGCCAAAACCGGCGAGCCTCAACACGGCCGGCGCACTGCACAGCTCCGGGCGAAGCCCCAGGCTCAAGGCGTACTCGCGCAGGCGAGCCAATTGCCGTTGCCGGGGTGATGGCCGCAACCAGTATATGGGGGCGATTGCGAGCGACACCGCCGCAATAATCGCCGCTAACAGGACCCAATGGGATTCCAATTTACCCTCCAGCCGGTAAAAGATTGATCTGAATCGCCCGTCGACGTTCGATTTTGACCGGAGCTATGGTATAAAAACCACTGGGAAAAAGCGAAGGAGACCAACTACATGGCAAACTATAAACATATTCTATTAGCGGTAGACCTCAGTGATGAAGCCGAGCAGGTGGTTAGTCGTGGCAAGTCTCTCAGCGAGCTCGAAGGTGCACGCCTCAGCATCGTGCATGTCATCGAGCCCATCAGCTTCACCTATGGCGGCGATATTCCACTGGATTTCTCCGGGATACAGGATGAAATACAAAAGCAGGCGAAACTACAGCTAGCCGAGTTGTCCAAACCCCTGGGTATCGATGCGCAATCCCAGCACTTGATATTGGGGCGTCCGGAAACGGAAATTCACAATACCGCGGTAGAGATCGGCGCAGACTTGATTGTGGTAGGGAGTCACGGTCGCCACGGCCTGGCGCTCATTTTCGGCTCCACCGCCAACGGGGTATTGCACGGCGCGGCCTGCGATGTACTCGCGGTGAGGGTGAGCGACTCATAGGATACGCCCGCCCGGTGCCGGATACCGACCCCTGCAAGCTGATCGATGCCGGCGTCAACCTGGCCAGTTCACGGTTTGATAAGGACCTGCCAGAGGTTCTGCAGCGGGCCCGGCAAGCCGGCGTAAGCACCATCGTCGCGATTGGCTGCGACCTGAAAAGCTCCCGGCGATGTATGGCCATCGCCGCCGACCACCCTGGATACGCCATTGCCACCACCGCCGGCATTCATCCGCACAACGCCGATAGCGCAGACCGACAGGCCCTGGCGCAACTGCGGGAAATGGTGCAACACCCCACCGTCGTCGCGGTGGGTGAAACGGGGCTGGACTTCAACCGGAATTTTTCCTCCCCCGAACGCCAGCGCAGCGTCTTTAGCGCCCAGCTCGATATCGCCGCCGAATGCCAGAAACCCGTCTACTTACACCAGCGGGATGCCTTCGATGAACAAATGGCGATTCTCAAGGACTATCGCCAGACCATCAGCGGAGGCCTCGCCCACTGCTTTACCGGCAACCTGGAACAGGCGCGGGCCTATCTGGATCTCGGCCTGTACATCGGTATAACCGGCTGGTTATGCGATCCGCGACGGGGACAGGAATTGCGGGATGCGCTCGCCTATATCCCGCTGGAGCGGTTGATACTGGAGACCGATGCTCCCTACCTGCTGCCCCGGCACCTGGAAAAAAACCAGCTGGCAATTCCTGACAAGCGGCGCAACGAACCGGTGTTGCTGGCAGAGATAGCGGCCTATCTGGGTAAAATCAAAGGCTGTAGCCGACGACAGGTGGCCGGCATCACCAGCGAGAATGCACGGATGTTGTTCCAGCTACCGACCAGCGGAGCCTGACCCTATCGCATCTCGTTGTGAATATAACGCCTGAAATCGTCAGCGTCGAAGGGCCAGCCAAGATCCCGCTCCTCGCCATCCAGGCGCACCACCGGGATACGCACTCCATAAAGCTCGACCAGACTGTCGTTGTCGGCGACCTCCACCTCTTCCAGCTGCAGTTCCAGGGGCTCAAGTAGCGGACTGACAAGCGCCAGCGCCTGTTCACAAAGGTGGCAGCCGGCGCTGGTATAGAACAGCACTCTAGTAATCGTAGCCACTCTCATTGTGCAAGACGATATCGAGACCCTGGGTCTCCACCTCGGGACTGACCCGCAGGCCGATCACCCGGTCAACCAGCTTGAACAGGATATAGGTGACCACCGCCGTGTAGACCAGGGTGGAACCAATACCGGTCAACTGCACCAGCAACTGCGAACCGATGGTCTCTCCCTCGGCCAGGCCCTGGCCGCTGAAAATACCCAGCCCGGTACTGGCAAAGATGCCCGCCAGGAACGTACCGAGAATGCCGCCGACGCCATGTACCGGAAAGACATCCAGGGAATCGTCTATCTTCAACCTGCGAGTCACCAACAGGGTCATGTAAAAACACACCGCACCGGCGATCAAGCCGATCACCATGGCGCCGCCAGGCCCGACATAACCCGAGGCCGGGGTAATCGTACCGAGACCCGCCACCATGCCGGTGACAATGCCCAGCACGCTCGGCTTGCCGTATTTGATCCATTCCAGGGTCATCCACGCCAGTGACGCCGTGGCGGCGGATATATGGGTGACCAGCATCGCCATGCCGGCGTTGCCGTCTGCCGCCAGGGCGCTACCGGCGTTGAAACCGAACCAGCCCACCCACAGCATACCGGCCCCGGTTACCGTCATCGTCATATTATGGGGAGGCATGGCCTGGGTCGGAAACCCCCTCCGCGGGCCTATCACCAGCGCCGCCACCAGGGCGGCGACCCCCGCGGTGATATGTACGACGGTGCCGCCGGCGAAGTCCAGCAAACCCATTTCGAACAACCAGCCGCCCTCGGCCCACACCCAGTGCGTAATGGGCGCATAGACGCACAGTAGCCAGAGAATGGTAAACATGACCACCGCAGAAAAGCGTGTGCGCTCGGCAAACGCGCCGATGATCAGTGCCGGGGTAATAATCGCGAAGGTCATCTGGAACATCACAAAGACCGACTCCGGGATGCCCCCGCTGGTGGTGTCCTCCAGCACATTGGCCAGCATGACATTGGACAGACCGCCGATAAAGGCGTTGCCCTCACTGAAAGCGAGGCTGTAGCCGATAAGCAGCCAGAATAATGAAGAGATACAACAGATGGCGAAGCACTGCATCAAAATGCTCAGCACGTTCTTGCTCCGCACCAGGCCACCATAAAACAATGACAGACCGGGTAGCGTCATAAACAGCACCAGGGCCGTCGCCGTGATCATCCAGGCCGTATTGGCGCCATCCAGTGTGTCGGCCAGCGCCATAGAGGGCGCCAACAGGCCGGCGACCAGCGCCATCCACGAAACAGCTTTAAACATACTTTCCCCTCAGAACTTTATTTTCGAATACAGTAAATTAGATACCGGGCATCGCACTATAGTAGTGCGCCGGGCTATGAGAGCGCACCATTCAAGAGCGTAATCAGGGCTGTGTACGCCGAATTCAACGCCACCCCCACCCCGGAAGGCACCGCTTCGCACCATTTGTGGGCTGATTTACCAGCCGAGCACGCATAAGCGCCACTTTTTCATCGCGCCTGAACATCTCTATTGCAAATTTTGTTCCAAGTGCAAATTTTGTTCCAGGCGTACAAAATGCATCAAAATAGTTTGCGCCCAGCGCACAGGCGCTCCAATTCAAGGCGCGGCACCTTTCCTGCGGGGTTTCGCGGAATGGACCCTGTAAACGTCAGGCTATCGGGATGCTTGTAACGCGCAAGTTCCCGCTGCAACAATTGCTCCAGCTGGCGCCGCAACAGGGCTTCGTCCTGCGGCTGGCCGAAGACCTCGACCAGCGCGTGCACTGTGGCACCCCATTCACTGTCGTCGCGGCCGAAGGCGACCGCATCGTGTACCTCCGGGTGCTGCAACAGCACGGCCTCGATCTCGGCCGGGTAGATATTCACACCACCGCGAATAATCAGGTCCGTACGCCGGGCGGCGATATAAACGTATCCATCGGCGTCCACCCGACCATAGTCCCCGAGGGTTAGGACATGGGGCGCCAGGTAGGCCTCCGCCGTCTTTTGCGCATCCCCATAGTAGCTAAATGGCGCCGCCAGTTTACTGTGCCGCGCGTACAGCATGCCCTCCTCTCCCGGGCCCAGGCGCTCGCCGCGCTCATCCACCGCGAACACCTCCCAGTGAGACCACGATCGACCGACACTGCCGGGTTTGAGCAGCCATTCCCCAGTGCTACAAAGAGTACAGACGCCGCTTTCGGTACCGCCCCAGTACTCGACCAACACCGGCCCCCACCAATCGATCATCTCCCGCTTGACCTGCGGGCTGATGGGGGCCGCTCCATGCAGCACCAGACTCAGACTGGAGAGCTGCCATTGTCGACGTTCAGGCTGCGGTAGCTTAAGGCATCGCACGAACATCGTCGGCACGAAATGGGTGTGCGCAATACCCCGGCGCTCGATCGTGGCCAATGCCTCCAGCGGATCGAAACGACGCTGGATATACACGGTAGCCCCGTTGAACAGATCGTATAGCGCAAACAGAAAAGGCGCCGCGTGATACATCGGGCCGAGCAACAAGTGCGGGCCCGATCCGTCGAGCCCCATCTCCCGCCCGGCCCGCGCATTCGCTGCAAACTGTTCACCGACGCTGCCGGGCTGTGCCCGCTTGACACCTCGTGGTCGGCCGCTGGTGCCACTGGTGTACATCATCATGCCCCCGGCCGCCTGGTCCAGATCCGGTAGTTCCGGCGCGGCCGGGAATTCAGCGCCAGGCGCATCGATTGACCACAGCGGCAGACCGGCCGGCGCCAGGGTCGAAAACTCCTGCTCCGACAGCAATAACGCCACCCTCGCATCGCGCAACTGGTACTCGATTTCGGCAGGCGCCAGATGGCTGTTGATGGGAACGACCCAGAGCCCGCTGTACAAGGCTCCCAACACCACCTCGACGATTTCGACACGGTTGTGACTGAGAACCGCAATATGCTGGCCACGCTGCAAACCCTGCTCGGAAAATCGGCGGGACCAATATGCGGCCCTGCACCCCAGTTCGGCAAAGCTCAAGCGCCGCTCGCCGTCATCGAGGGCAATACGGTGCGGATCTTTTTTCAGCAACTCGAAAAACATGGCGCTCGCAATACTGTTATTATGCTCCCGGTTTCACTCCCCGCTAACAGGCGCCCCCGTGAGCAAGAAGCACCGCAAGGCATTCGGCAACCTCACCATCTACGGCCGCAAGCCGGTACTCGAAGCCCTGCAGGATAACAATATACCTGTGCTGCGGCTGCATTTATCACGCTCAAATAAATCTTCCGATTTGATCCGCGAGCTACACGCCCTGGCCAGGCAGCGGGATATACCGGTGAGCGAGCACGGTAAGCTGGAGCTGTCGCGAATCTCGCGCAACAGCCGCCAGGACCAGGGGGTGGCAGCGGACTTGCAGTGCCCGGCGCTGTACGACGCGACCGCGCTGCGAGACGAGCGACGAGCGCGGCACATCATCGCCCTGGACCAGATCAACAATCCGCAAAACCTGGGCATGATCATGCGCTCGGTTGCCGCCAGCGCCAGTGATGGCTTGCTGCTGTCGACGGAGCGCGGCAATACGCGACTGTCACCGCTGGTGGTAAAGGCCAGCGCCGGCACATTTTTCAAAACGCCGGTCTATCGCTGTGACTGCCTGCACGACACACTGCGTGAATTACAGGCAGTCGGCTATACGCTATTGGCACTCGACGCCGGCTCTGCCGACTCGCTGTTCGACAGGGATTTACCGTCGCGCTGCATCTTCGTATTGGGCAATGAGAGCGACGGCATCAGCGAGGACATCGGGGCGATCATCGACCACCGTGTCGCTATACCCATGCAGCGCGGGGTCGAGTCCCTCAATGTCGCAGTGACCGCCGCGCTGGTGGCGTTTATGACCTCACCCGGGAGCTGAATACCCGCCCTGGGGAGAAGCGCTAGTGCGCGTGACCGTGGTCGAGTTCTTCAGCTGTCGCCTGGCGCACATCGTCTATCTTGCCCTTGAAATTCAGCGTGAGGCCCGCCAGGGGGTGATTGCCATCGACGGTAACCGTGTCTGCCGTGACCTGCTTGACCACCACTGTTTGCGCACCCTGGGGTGACTCGGCGTTAAACTGCATTCCGGCCTGGATATCGACATCGGCTGGAAAGGATGCCCGGGGAACCTCTTGTATCATTTCCGGGTGGTGGTCGCCATAGGCCTCCTCCGGAGCTATCGTCACCGAGAAATCATCGCCGGCGACCTTCCCGGCCAGCTCCTTTTCCAGGCCGGGGATAATCCCGGCGGCACCGTGCAGATACACCAGCGGTTCACCCTCCTGCGACTGGTCTATCACCTCTCCGCTGTCATTGCTCAAGGTATATTGGATACTGACTACACTGTCCTTGCCGATTAACATAGATCTGCCTCAAAGCCTCTGGGAAGGGAGCGGAATTTGATACCGGGTCGTATGGGTCGTTGATATCCACTGTGAGGAGGGGGTAAAACAGCGACCAATAAGGTATTCAATCATCGCGCTCGCACGAAGGGCGGCATTGTAGCCAGCTTTACCGGGCCAGGCAATTTCGACCACGTTAAACCATGACGGTTAGACCACGACGACTCGTCAACGCAGCTTGACTACTAGACAAGGTTTATTTACCATCTTGCTGTCGCCAATTGTATCTACCCTGCGCATACAGAATTTGAGGTATCACCATGAGCTTTACCTATAACTGGCAGGCAGCCGCTACAGCCCTGGTACTCTCCATCCTTGTCGTCAGCATCGGCCGATTCCTGGTGTTTAAAATCCCGGCATTCAAGCAGACCCTGGAGCAGAACCGCGAAGCCAACAAAACCAAGTTTCGCAAAGATCGCTTCCGGCCAAGAATACTAATGAGCCAGAAGATCGGCCCGATCGTGAACGTGGTGTTTTTCATTGTCCTGATGCCGTTTTTTACCACCTTCGAGCCGGAGCCCATTCTCACCAGTTTGTGGCAAACATTCCTGATACTGATGATCTATGATTTTTTCTATTATCTCACCCACCGCTTCGTGTTCCACGGCCAGGGCTACTTTCGCCGGGTACATGCGGTCCACCACCAGGCCCGCCGACCGACTTCTATTGACTCCCTCTTGCTGCATCCGGCGGAAACTTTTATTGGTATCGCCCTTTACTTCGCTGTTATCGCGGCAACAGGATTGATGTTTGGGAAGCCGTTCCCGGTAGCCACTATCGTACTTACCATGGTGATCTACACACAATTGAACCAGATCAATCATGTGTATTTCCAGCTCCACCGTTTTCCCTATAACACCATCAACTGGGCAGCTGACAAACATGCGGTGCACCATATCGACATGCACCGCGGCAACTATGCCACCATTACCCTGCTGTTCGACTGGATGTTCGGAACCTTCGACAGCGACGCCAAAACCGAGGGCCGGGCCGTACCTGAGCAAGCCTAGAATTGATCTTCGCCCAGGGCCATAATCGTTTCGCTGCCCGCTTGCATCGCTTGCCAGTGGCCGGCGGCCCGGGGTAACAAGTTGCGACAGAAGAAGTCCGCGGTGGCAATTTTTGCCCGGTAAAAACTACTATCGCCAGCATCACCCTGCAATGCATGGCTGGCTGCAAGCGCCTTGTTCGTCATCAACCAGGCAACTGTGACATAACCGGACAACATCAGCAGGTCAAAGGCAACGCTGGTGGTCAGGTCCGGCTCGTCGCGATTGTCCAGGACCCAACTCGTCGCACGCTGCAGGATATCCGCGCCCGATTCCAGGGCGACGGCAATAGCAGCGAGCCCCTCCCCGGCCGCCTGGGCACTTGCCACGGTTGCTGAAATATCCTCCTGTAATGACGCCATCATCGCACCACCATCGCGAACCAGCTTTCGGCCGATCAGATCGAGTGCCTGGATGCCGTTGGTGCCCTCGTAGATAGCCAGGATGCGTGCGTCGCGATAGTACTGGGCGGCGCCGGTTTCCTCGATATAACCCATACCACCATGGACCTGTACGCCCAGGGAGGTAATTTCGTTAGCCATCTCCGTGGACCACCCCTTGGCCAGGGGAGTGAGCAGATCCGCCCGCGCGGTGGCAGCTGCGACCTCCCCGGCATCGGCCGACCCGGCGACGATATCGTTTTGCGCCTGGGCCAGATAACACAGGGCCCTGGCCCCCTCCGTGGCCGCTTTCATGTGCATCAACATGCGCCGCACATCCGGGTACTGGATAATCGTTTTTCCCGCTCCCTGCACCCGTTCCTTTGCATAGGCAACAGCATGCTGGCAGGACCGCTCGGAAACACCCACCCCCTGCAAGCCGACATCCATGCGTGCGTGATTCATCATGGTGAACATGTACCGCAGACCCTTGTTGGCCTCTCCGACGAGATAGCCGACAGCGCCGCCGTTGTCACCAAAACCGAGAATACAGGTGGGGCTGCTGTGGATACCCAGTTTGTGCTCCACAGATAGGGGAAACACATCATTGCGCTCGCCCGGGCTGCCATCCTCATTGAGTAGAAACTTGGGCACAACAAACAGTGACAAGCCGGCAGATCCCGCCGGTGCATCAGGAGTGCGGGCCAGTACCAGGTGTACGATATTGTCGGTCAGCGGGTGGTCACCCCAGGTAATAAAAATTTTCTGGCCGCTGATAAGGTAGTGATCGCCCTCCGGCTGCGCCCTGGTTTTCACCGCCCCCAGGTCGGAGCCTGCCTGGGGCTCGGTCAGGTTCATGGTGCCCGCCCACTCGCCGCTGATCAGTTTTGCCAGGTACAGCTGTTTGAGTCGATCGGAGCCATGATGGCTCAGCGCGGAAATCGCGCTCTGCGACAATGCGACGATCAGGGCAAAGCCGAGATTCGCCGACATGATGGTCTCATTGACCCCGGTGGCGACCAACCTGGGCAAGCCCTGGCCGCCGTACTCAGGGTCGCCCGAAAGACTCCCCCAGCCGCCCTCCACCATTTGCCGATACGCTTCGCTGAAGCCGCCGGGTAATTTCACTTCCCTGTCCACCACCGAGCAGCCCTGCTCGTCACCCACACGGTTAAGGGGCGCGATAACCCCGGCGGAAAACTTGCCGGCCTCCTCGATGACGACGTCCACCAGGTCGTCGGTGGCCTCCTCAAACCCAGGTAATTTGGCGATATTTCCCAGCCCCGCCACCGCTTTCATGGTAAACAGGATATCCTTGACCGGCGCGATGTATTCACTCATAGCACAAACCCCTGGCTGTTGGTTAGCGCCTGTCCGAAAATCCCTGTTTTTGGAGAGGGCGCGTATCCCAGCGCAAGCCGGGATCCATTAAAATCTAAGACTTGCTGAATTAT
>JAUXCW010000273.1 GCA_030618705.1 Gammaproteobacteria bacterium
CTGATTATTCCCACCCAACCAGCTTCCATCGAGCGGCTTGAATGGGAACATATCCAGAGGGTTCTCAAGGAGAATAACAATAATATCTCCGCCACTGCCCGCTCACTGGGCATGCACCGAAGAACGCTGCAACGGAAGCTACAGAAGCGCCCGGTCAGGGAACAGCAGAATCACAGCACGGAGTAAACGACGAAGATACCCAACACCAGGGGCAGCATAACCCAGAGCCGCACCACCAGAGGCGGCCGGTCGAGCCACTTTTTCGTCAGCTCGCCGATCTTATCCGCAGGATATAGCAACAGCAGTACCGCCGCGGCAAGATACAGGGCGCCCAGCAAGCCAATGATGCCGGGGAAGCGCGTGCTCGCCGCGCCCAGCAACAGTATGGTCCCTGTCACCAATCGAATCAGCACCACATAATGAAGGTTGCGTTTCTTGCCCACCCACTTGATCAATTCCTCGACCAGGGCTGGGAAAATAAAAAATGTCATACAGGCGCTGACAATAAATATACCGACAAGTAAAACCAGAAACTTCATGTGCCCCCCATCCGGGATTCTCTTATAGTGCTTGCACTGCCACGGCGCGTGAAACCGACGCCCATACTACCCGGCAGGCCGGAAACCGGTACGGGGATGCTATCATAGCCAGTCGGCGGAACCCAAACCCGCCGGCGAATTCGGCAAGGACTTTTCCGGGTGCCTCTACATCAAACGATTGCGCTCGCTGATCTGGCTGTTCAAGGTAAGAAAATCATACAATATGCCGAAACCGATAAGCCCGAGTGTCAGTAAGTAGAGAATTGCCGTCGGCCACTTTCCCATATAGAGGCGATGCACACCAAACGCCCCGAGAAAGGTCAGCAACAACCAGGCCACGGTATAATCGATGGGCCCTGGCTCGAAACGCAAGTCAGCCTCATCCGCCATCGACGGAATCAGGAACAGGTCGATTATCCAGCCGATAAAAAACAGCCCCAGGGTGAAAAACCAGATTGTGCCGCTGATCGGCTTGCCATAGTAAAAGCGATGCGCGCCGATAAAACCGAAGATCCACAGCAAATAACCTATCGTGCGTGAATGTGTATCCGTTGAATCCATGGCCGTCTCCCAATGTGTCGGGCGTCCCGCGGCAACGATACCGCGACAGGATAATACCCCGCGACTAACCCAGGTCGCGCCCCTTGTTGGCTGCGATACGCATACGCAGGGCGTTGAGTTTGATAAAGCCCTCCGCGTCCTGCTGGTTATAGGCGCCGGCATCCTCTTCAAAGGTCGCGATGCTCTCATCGAACAGTGAATCGGCGGACTGCCGCCCCACCACGATGACATTGCCCTTGTATAGTTTCAGGCGCACAACGCCGTTGACCACCTGCTGGGACTCGTCGATGGCGGTTTGCAGCATCTTGCGCTCCGGGCTCCACCAGTAGCCATTGTATAGCAGGGTGGCGTAACGCGGCATCAACTCATCTTTGAGGTGGGCCACCTCCCGATCCAGTGTCAGCGACTCTATCGCCCGATGGGCTTTGAGCATAACGGTACCACCGGGGGTTTCATAACAGCCCCTGGACTTCATGCCGACATAGCGATTCTCCACCAGGTCCAGGCGCCCGATACCGTTGGCTCCCGCCACGCGATTGAGATAGCCCAGCACCTCGGCTGCGCTCATCGCCACACCATCGATCGCCACGATGTCTCCCCCCTGGTAGCTCAACTCCAGATAGGTAGCCTGATCCGGCGCTGCCTCCGGCGACACGCTCCAGCGCCACATCTCCTCCTCCGGCTCGTTCCAGGGGTTCTCCAGCAAGTCCCCCTCGTAGGAGATATGCAATAAGTTGGCATCCATGGAATAGGGCGACTTTTTCTTTGCGCTGGCGAAATCCACCGGAATCCCATGCTGGGCGCAATACGTCATCAGGGACTCCCGGGAGGTGAGATCCCACTCGCGCCACGGCGCGATAATTTTTATGCCAGGCTGGAGCGCATAGGCACCCAGTTCGAAGCGGACCTGGTCATTGCCCTTCCCCGTGGCGCCATGGGATATCGCATCGGCGCCGGTCTCCACGGCGATTTCTACCAGGCGCCTGGCGATTAGCGGCCGCGCTATCGACGTGCCCAGCAGGTATTCGCCCTCGTATACCGTGTTGGCGCGAAACATGGGGAAGACGTAGTCGCGCACGAACTCCTCGCGCAGATCCTCGATATAGATCTCATTGACACCCAGCGCCTCGGCTTTGGCCCGGGCCGGCTCGACCTCTTCACCCTGGCCTATATCCGCGGTAAAAGTCACCACCTCGGCCTGATAGGTATCCTGCAACCAGCGCACGATAACCGATGTATCCAGGCCACCGGAGTAAGCCAGTACCACTTTCTTGTAATCAGACATCAGGAAACCTCTGCTCAACGCCATGCCGGCACACCCGGCACATCAATAGGGGGAGCGTATTCTAAACCGGCTCGCCCGGTTCACCAAGCCACCCCGATCAATTGCTGCGATCTCGATCAAATGCTGTGATCGAGCGCAGAATCAGGTAGCATGAACCAAGCTACACTGACGAACCCGGTATCGATGCAAGAGATCACCCTTACCCAACCAGACGACTGGCATATACACCTGCGCGATGGCGCCGCATTGCAACAGACCGTAGCCGATGCCAGCCGCTATTTCGGCAGGGCTATCGTGATGCCTAACCTGACACCGCCGGTAGCCACTACCGCCCAGGTGCTAGCCTATCGCGAGCGAATCCTTCGGCACCTGCCCGAGGGTCGCCAGTGGCGTCCGCTCATGGTCTTGTACCTGACAGACAACACCAGTCCACAAGATATCGGTGATGCTGCCGCCTGCGAACATATCTACGCGGCCAAGCTCTACCCCGCCGGCGCCACCACCAACTCCGACAGCGGCGTCACCGACCTCGAGCGACTCTCTCCGGTACTCGAAGCGATGCAAACAAAGGGGATGCCGTTACTGGTTCACGGCGAGGTCACCGACCCGGAGGTGGATATCTACGACCGCGAGGCGGTGTTTATCGAACGTCACCTCCGCCCCCTGGTCCAGCGCTTTCCCCACCTGAAAGTGGTGCTGGAGCATATCACCACCGCCAGTGCCGTCGATTTCGTACTGGAATCCGGCGCCAATATTGCCGCTACCGTCACCGCGCACCACCTGCTCTACAACCGCAACCACATGCTGGCGGGAGGTATCCGACCCCATCTTTACTGCCTGCCCATCCTGAAAAGACATCGACACCAGCAGGCCTTGCTCGACGCGGTCAGCACCGGCAATAACAAGTTTTTCCTCGGCACTGACTCGGCACCCCACTCGCGGCCAAAAAAAGAGGCGCCATGCGGTTGTGCCGGCTGCTACACCGCCCACGCCGCGCTCGAACTCTATGCCGAGGCATTTGAACAAGTGGGAGCGCTGGACAAACTGGAGGCCTTCGCCAGCCTCAACGGGCCTGGCTTTTACGGCCTGCCGGTCAATTCATCCCGCGTGCGGCTGCGCAAACAAGCCAGCACAGTGCCCCAACAATTAACTCTCGGCGACCAGCCACTCTACCCGCTGCGCGCGGGGGAGGCCATCACCTGGCAGGCGGAGCTACTACAATAGTGAGTAAAGCAGAAGACATGGACGCAACCGTGAACAGTAAATCTACCGTAGCCCCCTCTCCGCTGGCGCAGCGCTTTCGCGGTTTTTTACCCGTGGTACTGGATATCGAAACTGCCGGCTTCAATGCCGACACGGATGCTGTGCTGCAGATCGGCGCCGTCCTCGTGAACATGGATGACCAGGGCTATTTACAACCCTACAGCAGCTTGTTCTACGAGACCATGCCCTATGAAGGCTCCAACCTGGAACTGGCCGCGCTGGAGTTCAACGGCATCGACCCATACTCGCCGGCCCGCAAGGCCGTTGATGAGTGCTCCGCGATCAAGGATTTATATCGTCATGTGCGCCGTGCGGTAAAGGCCGAGGGCTGCACTCGCGCAATCCTGGTGGGCCACAATGCAAATTTTGACCACAGCTTTCTGATGCGGGCCTCGGAACGCTGCGACATCAAGCGCAACCCGTTTCACCCCTTCTCGACCTTCGATACGGTATCGCTGTCCGCCCTCGCCTTTGGCCAGACCGTGCTTGCCAGGGCTTGTGAGGCCGCTTCCATAGAATTTGACTCACAGTGCGCCCACGCCGCCGATTACGATGCCGCCCGAACCGCCGAATTATTCTGCGAAATCATCAACCGCTGGCACGAATTGGGCGGCTGGCCGCAAGTCGGGGGAATCCGGGGCACCCATGGTTTGAATCCGGGATAAATCCGGGACATTCACGAATGGCGGGGTCTTAAGAGCAAGTCTGACAAGACAATGCAATTATATTATTACAGTTGGGCAAGGAACCGGGGCTCCCAGCCCAGGACTCGCCGTGAATACGTCCATGTAGGCTCGGGTGCCGGGTCCAACCGGCACACGGTCCTGCTCTGGAAGCCCCGGCCCCTCTGTCAATATTGTTTAAGTAAGTGCTATCCATCATGAGCACTGATGCCTGGATAACCCTGGTCACCATCGTCGGCTGTTTTGGCGCACTGTCGATGAGCCGCCTGCCGGCCGATGTCATCTTGCTCGGTGGTGTGGCGGTGCTGCTGCT
>JAUXCW010000340.1 GCA_030618705.1 Gammaproteobacteria bacterium
CCGGCGAGATCGGAATCATTACTGGTACCGAGTCACTGGATATCTGGTTCGCCTGGATGTTCAATGGGCCTAACGACGGTAAGGTATCCGTCGAGAGCGCCAGGCTGGATGAGATGGCGGATTTTCTGCAGGTTCGCCATGGTCACACCTTTATTGCTCGCTCCGATGATGTGATCGATCAAATATCCTGGTTTTTGAACAATGGGCGGTTTAACCCGGCGCTGATACCGAACCCACAACAGCACACCCATAGACATACTGGCCCCTTAAGGGATAAAAAATAAGCGGCGCGTCGGTCGCGCTGCCACGTCAATGAGCCGCCTGGTTTGCCTCATCGATCCAGCCGAGAGCGCGCTCCTCCAGGTAGGGATAAAAGGGGTTGTTTCGCAAGCGCAGTAGCAAGGCCGGTGGGATTTTCAACACGCCGCGCTCACCCTTGATCAACATATGGCCCAGGAATAAATCCTCGTCGGATTCGGGCGGTATGACGCCATAGAGTGGATCGTCGGGCGGAATCGGCAGCGCGATGTGGGACAGTGAGAAAACCCCGGGGGGCCAGGCCAGATCGAGTTCATCGAGTGAGTCGACCTCGCCCTCCAGGGCGAGCTTGCGATAGGCCATGATATGGGATCCTTCCTCACCACCGTTAGTTACCAGGGTCAGCGCGACGGGTAATTGCGTATCGGCAATCAGGCGCGCGGTCGTGGGCGCGGGATCGGAGATCAGTAATTTGTCGATGCCGGCGGAGCGATTGATATCGAACAGCACCAGCTCGTGGCGACCCGGGTCGAGATGTAACAGCAGCTTGTCCACCAGTGCATTATTGGAGACAGTGGCGTCAATAGATGATGCAAATACCAGCACGGGGGGTAGACGCTGCTTCGAAGCCGCGTAAGCCCGGGAAAGATTGGCAATGCGCTTGCTCACCGATCGCGTTACACCATACACCAAGTCCGCGGCATTGGTGGTGAAGGAGTTGTACTTGTAGGGATCAAATTCCAGTTCGATCTGCGACCAGGCAAGTCCCTTCAGCCCTGGCAACACCGATAGCCAATCGGCAAATTTCGCCATTCCGGCAGCGGCGGTGATGCCTATGGCGGGTGATATCAGTACCAGGCTGGCCGGCCTGGATGCGGAGTCTTCGGCCAGTGCATTCAGGGCATAGTCCAGGGCAAGGGTGGCTCCGGTGGAGTAACCGACGATATGGATGGGTTTGCCGGGCTGCTTTCTCTCGAGATAGTCCATGGCCAGACCTGTCGCCGCCGACATATCGCGCCAGTGTACGTAAACCATGCCCGAGGGCGCGGTACCGTGGCCGGGCATACGCAAACCCAGCACCGTGTAGCCACGCTCATGCAATGTAATAGCCATTTGCCTCAGGCTGTAGGGCGAGTCGGACATGCCGTGCAGTAGCAGGACTGAGCCGATCGGATCCTCTGCCGCCAACACGAAGCTGCGGTTCCAGTTCGGCTCGCGCACCATCGGGTCCGCTGCGCTGCCGTGGCTATAGCGCAGCAGGTGGTTTTCGGGGGAGGCCGGCAGGTATACTTCGTTTAATTCTTCAAACAGCACCTTCTCGAGCTCCTGGTAGCCTTCAAAGCTACTGACCGTATCGAGGTCGCCGGCCTGGAATTCCGCTTTCAGTCGGGTTTTGTGCCATTCCTCGAGGGGTTGGCCGGCACAGCCCGCAACAAGGATTGCGATCGCGAGGATATAAATCAGCCTGTGAAAACCCATAGATCGACTACCTCTGGTCACGGATCTCGGACCATTTGTCGTATTTATCAGTCAACACTCTGATGATGCGCTGATCGTAGTCCTGAGGGAAAATCCAGAGTTCTGTCTCGTGCGCGGCGGTGTGTGAAAGTTTAATGGATGGAGGGCGCGCACTGTAGACGAGCTTGTTGATTCTTTCGGCATCGCTGTGTCGGGCGAGCAATTCACCTCTCCCCCGGGAATCACTATCACTGCAAAATCTCACAGCACAGTGTCATTGTATCGAGGGTAGAAATCAAGCATAAGCCCGGGGGAATGGAAGTGCGGGCCGAGGCAACTGGAACCGGTCCAGGGGGGAGTTCCGTGTCTGCTCCGCCTCGGGCTCAACCCCCTATGAGCTTGAGGATCGCTTGACGGCGTCGCGGGGCTTTCTGGTGCGGGCCCGACAAGGCAAGCATGCGCTATCGCAATGGTCAGATGACGCCTGGTGGAGCCGGCCCAATAGCGGACGGTGCCGTGGTGGCGGCATTCTCAGGCAGCCACAGTGCCCGGCTGCGATTCGATAAATATCTGCCCGTCCTTACAGTGTACCGGCCAGCTATCGAGCTTCACCATCTCGTCGTCCAGGCACTGGCCGGTGGCGAGGTTGAAACGCTGTTTGTAGATCGGCGAAGCGACGACGTATTGGCCCAGCACCGAGCCGACGATACCCCGGGATATGACATTGGCCTGGCTGAAAGGGTCGTAGTTGCCCACCGCAAAAAATTCCTCGCCCTCGGTGGAGACGATGCGGAACAGGGCGACCTGCCTGCCGTTGACCAGCGCGCAGGCGCCGCTGTTGGGAATCAGGTCGTCGATTTTGCATACGGAAGTGGCGATGCTCATGGTGGTTCTCCTAAACTGATTTGGCCAGAACCTGGCTGCGCGCTACGCGTTCTTCCGCGGTGGCGGGGCGAATCTGCGACCGCTCCGGGACGAAAATAACGTTGCGATCGATGTCCGAGCTGTTGACGAAGTGACGGAATCGGCGCGCCTTGTCCGGGTCCTCTATCGTGGTTTTCCATTCGCACTGGTAGTTGGCGACGTTAGCCGCCATTTCCTCTTCCAGTTCATTGGCCAGGCCCAGGCTATCGTCGACCACGACCTGACGCAGGTAGTCCAGGCCACCCTGAAGGTTGTCTATCCACACCGAGGTGCGCTGCAGGCGATCGGCGGTTCGAATATAAAACATGACGAAACGGTCGATATACTGGATAAGCGTGGCGTCGTCCAGGTCCGATGCCAGCAGGTCGGCGTGGCGCGGTTTCATGCCGCCATTCCCCGCCACGTAGAGGTTCCAGCCTGTCTCGGTGGCGATGACGCCGATATCCTTACACTGGGCCTCGGCACACTCGCGGGTACAACCGGACACTGCCATTTTAAGCTTGTGAGGTGAGCGCAAACCCTTGTAGCGGTTCTCTAACAATATAGCCATGCCGACACTGTCCTGTACCCCGTAGCGGCACCAGCTGGAGCCGACACAGGACTTACAGGTACGCATGGATTTGCCGTAGGCGTGGCCCGACTCGAAACCGGCTTCGATAAGCTCACTCCAGATCATCGGTAATTCATGCATTTGCGCGCCGAACAGGTCGATGCGCTGTCCCCCGGTGATCTTGGTATACAGGTTGTATTTCTTCGCGACCTCGCCGATGCATATGAGTTTGTCCGGCGTGATTTCACCACCTGGCACTCTCGGTACCACGGAGTAGGTGCCGTCCTTCTGGATATTGGCCAGGTAGAAATCATTGGTATCCTGCAGGGCGCGATGGCTGTCTTGCAGGATGTAATCGTTCCAGCAGGAGGCGAGAATAGAGGCGACGGTGGGTTTGCA
>JAUXCW010000339.1 GCA_030618705.1 Gammaproteobacteria bacterium
CGCTGGCACCGCCCGTAACCACCGCAACCCTGTCCTTGAATTCTTTCATTGGCCCTAGCCCCTTTTATTTTGGCAAAAGGGGACGCTACCCTTTTTTGCCATAAAAGGGTAGCGTCCCCAATTAAATCTCATTAACAATCGTGTTAATCTGCTATCTACTTCCAACGAGGGAAGCACGCCATGTCCGTGGACTTTCGATGCCGTGACGACAGCACCACCGCTGAAACGCTGGATCCCCGGCAATTCTTTGATCACGACCTGCCCGCGGCGCTTCGACAGCACCAGGATCTGCTCGCCCCGGGAATACGCCTCCTGTCCCTGAAACCCTTTGGCTTTACAGTCGATGGCGACAGCTGGACCCTGCGCTGCGAGGGAGGCAGGGTAGAAGTGCTGCCGGGGCTGGTCGATGTCGGCGCACAGATCAGGCTCAGCACGGGGGATTTCAGCGGCCTGATGAACGACTGGTACACGCCGATGACCTTCTTTACCGGCGGCACCCTGGACATGTCCAGTGGCGCACTGGAGGACCTGCTCGACTGTTGGCTCATAGTGCGGGGCGCACTGGATGGCGTGGCCATTCACACCCCCGGCGGCATCGAATTCCTTGACAGAAGCGGAAATGCGCTGGATCTCGAGCAAAGTTTTTCCGCCGATGACGACCCGGCCGATATGGCTCACTTCCTGCAACAGGCCGGCTTTCTCCACCTGCGCCAGGTATTCAGCGAGGAGGAAATGGAACAGATTTCCCGGGATATGGATGCCGCCGCCGCAAATTACGCCGATGGCGACGGCAATAGCTGGTGGGCACAAACCGCCGACGGCAGCAATCGCCTGGTGCGAATGCAGCGCTTCGACCGGCACTCCGACACCACCCACCGCTTGCTCGAAGACGAACGCTTCCTGCAAATCGCTCGCATTACCGGCGACGGCCACAAACAGCATGGCGCCTCCGCAGACAATCGCATCGAGGCGCTGATCAAGCCCCTCCACGTGGTGAAGGGCATCTCGGATCTGCCCTGGCACAAGGATTGCGCGCTGGGTCGGCACAGTTACGATTGTTGCTCGATGACCGTGGGTATCTCGGTTACCGGTGCGGACGCCAACTCCGGCCAGTTGCGCGTGCTGGCGGGCTCACACCGCTGCCTGATCTGGCCGGCCCTGGCCGGCGCCGACAAATACGATTTGCCCGATGTGCCACTGGCCACCCGGACCGGCGATGTCACCGTACACCTGAGTTGCACCATGCATATGGCCCAGGCGCCGGTAGATCGCGAGCGACGAGTCATGTATACCGGCTTTAGCTTACCGGAGCGCTCACCGGAGGCCGCCCGGGCATCGCGCCGGCGCATCAGCTCCGTGCGCGAGGGCGCCTACACCACCGTATCCCAATAAGGCAATACGATGCTTATCAACTCCAAATATAACGGCCCGCCCGACAGCGGCAACGGCGGCTACTGTTGCGGGCTTTTCGCTTTGAGCCTGGATCCGGGCGCGACAGAAGCATTGGAGGTCACCCTGCGCAAACCTCCGCCACTGGATACGGTACTATCCGCGGTGCCCACTGACGAGGGGATGGAAATCCGCGACGACGCCAATATAGTTGCCCTGGTGAAACCCACCAGCGTCGACTTCGCGCCACTGCCCGCACCAAGCTTGCAACAGGCCCGGGAGGCAGAGAGCCGCTATACCGGCTTTTGCAGCCACCCTTTTCCCACCTGTTTCGTCTGTGGCCCCCAGCGAACGGAGGAGGACGGCTTACGCTTGTTTCCGGGCTCGCTGAGCGAACCAGCGGTTGCCGGGCAACCTGTCGCCTGTGTCTGGCAACCGTACGAGGCCCTTGCCGATGAGCAGGGCAATCTGCGTCCGGAGTTTATCTGGGCCGCGCTCGATTGCCCCACCTATTTCGGCGCCTATAATGCGCTGGGCAACCCCACCGCGGTACTCGGTCGCCAGGCGGTGCAAATTCTGCAACGCCGACTACCCGCGAATCAGGACTACCTGCTACAGAGCTGGCAGCTCGACCACGACGGCCGCAAGTGTCACAGCGCCGGCGCACTCTATACCCTGGACGGACAGTGCGTCGCCCTCTGTCGCGCCACCTGGATTCGCTTGTAAATAAGGGGACGCAACCCTTTAGCGTTTTTTACTTACGCTAAAGGGTTGCGTCCCCTTTTTATAGATGATCCGTGCGATCGAGGTACTCGATTTCACCGCGCTCCAGGTCGATGGCTGTGACCGCGGTATTATTGACCCGGTAGTTGACCCAGTGGACGCTGTCGTTTTCGATCCAATGGGACAGGGCAAAGGCTATCGCCACCCCATGGGCCACCACGACGATGTTTTCCCCGGGGTGCTCGCGCTGTATTTCCTCCACCGCGGTGACAAAGCGGGTGGTTACCTCGCAGCGGGATTCCCCCGCCGGGGCGCGATGGTGCTCGTCAGCCATCATCCCCTTGAAGAAACCCAGTTCCCCGCGCAGGGCGTCAAAACTACGCCCCTCCCAGTCGCCGACGCCAAACTCCATCAACCGCGGATCGAGGCGCACCGCCTGCCCTAGTGGTTCGGCAATACATTCAGCGGTAATCCTCGCCCGCTGTAAGGGGCTGGCGTAGATAGCGCCGACCTTCGGCTGATAGTGGTGAAAATATCGCGCCAGGCTCGCGGCCTGCTGCAGGCCCAACTCCGTCAACGGGGTATCGGTATGGCCATGCCAGACCTGCTCTATATTGGCCGAGGTCTGGCCGTGGCGTACCAGTAGCAATTTACTCACTTGGTGTGGTGTCCTTTTCAATCCGCCAGGTTGGCGAACTCCTTGTTCAATTTATAGTGGCGGGAGATGACATAGGATTCCATATCCTCGATCCGACGCAGGGATTTCTCGACCCGGTCCCGCGCGGCCTTCAAGCGGGTGGTCACATCCTCGCCGTAGCGGAACACATTGCGCGGCCGGTATTCGCCCCGGCGCTCATCGTACTCCATGGTTTCCTCCCCGTCGCCCGCATGCCTCGGCGCCAGCATGATCCAGGCGACGATATACACCAACACCGCCACGGTGCCGGTAAACAAAAAGCCGCACACAAACAACAAGCGCACCACCCAGTGGGCGACATCGAAGTGATCGGCGATACCGGAGCATACCCCCGCAATCATTTTGTCATCCGCATTGCGATAGAGGTTCATATCCCAACCCCGGCGCCGACCCTGCTCCTGCCGGGAAGCGCGCCTGCTGTGATGTCTGTTGCTCATTGCTCTGTCTCCCTTGCGTTGTCACCGCTAGCAGTCTCGTGCCCTTCGGTATGGCGGCGCCAGTTGGGCTCGTCCTGCTCGAGGATCGCCTCCAGCGCCTCGACGCGCCGGGACATCTTGTCGACATCCACCAGCAATTCCTCCAGCAGTTTCAGGTCGCCCTGGGTAAGGCTGCGGGGGGACTGACGCGCACTGCGGTAGTGCATGATAATCCACACCGGCGCCACCACGGCCAGGAATACGACGGTGGGTGCCACTAGAAAATTAAGTATCTGCATCACTCTATCCTAATTGCCTGACATGGGTGGTACAAACTCTTTGTGCGATTGCTTCGCTCATTCGGCTTTGCC
>JAUXCW010000073.1 GCA_030618705.1 Gammaproteobacteria bacterium
GGCAGACCCTGGCCGCCGTACTCAGGGTCGCCCGAAAGACTCCCCCAGCCGCCCTCTACCATTTGCCGATACGCTTCGCTGAAGCCGCCGGGTAATTTCACTTCCCTGTCCACCACCGAGCAGCCCTGCTCATCTCCCACGCGATTCAGGGGCGCGATAACCCCGGCGGAAAACTTGCCGGCCTCCTCGATGACCACGTCCACCAGGTCATCGGTGGCGTCCTCAAACCCCGGCAATTTGGCGATGTTTCCCAGCCCCGCCACCGCTTTCATGGTAAACAGGATATCCTTGACCGGCGCGATGTATTCACTCATAGCACAACCCCCTGGCTGTTGGTTAGCGCCTGTCCGAAAATTCCTGTTTTTGGAGAGGGCGCGTATCCCAGCGCAAGCCGGGATCCATTAAAATCAACCACTTGCTGAATTATTCGTTTCACTCACCCACCGGGACACTGTAACAGTACCCCAAAGGTACAGTCGCAAAGCGCGGGCTAGCGCGAAAGATAGGCCATGCTCTGCTCCATGCCCTCGAGGGTCATGGGGTACATATGGCCTTCCATCAACTGGTCGACCATCGACACCGACTGGGTCCACTCCCACTCCTGGCGCGGCACCGGGTTGAGCCAGGCCACCTTGTCATAGGTTTCGCGCAGGCGGCGCATCCACAGTTCACCGGGCTCCTCGTTCCAGTGCTCGACGCTACCCCCGGCTTGCAGTATTTCATAGGGTGACATAGAGGCGTCACCGACAAAAACGACCTTGTAGTCGTGGGCATACTTGTGCATCACGTCCACCAGCGGTATGCGTTCCTGGTGACGGCGAATATTATTGCGCCACACCGATTCGTAGACAAAGTTGTGAAAGTAGAAATACTCGAGGTGCTTGAACTCGCTGCGCGCTGCAGAAAACAGCTCCTCGCAAACCTTGATGTGGGGGTCCATGGAACCACCGACATCGAGAAACAGCAGTAACTTGACCGAGTTGTGCCGCTCCGGCACCATTTTTATATCGAGTAGTCCGGCATTGCGCGCCGTCGAGGAAATCGTGTCATCGAGATCGAGCTCATCGGCCGCGCCAGATCTGGCGAATTTGCGCAAGCGCCGCAGCGCAACCTTGATATTGCGCGTACCGAGCTCCACGCCGTCGTCCAGGTTTTTATACTCGCGCTTTTCCCACACCTTTACTGCACGCTTGTTCTTTGACTCACCACCGACCCGAATGCCTTCAGGGTGATAGCCGGAGTTGCCAAAGGGTGATGTTCCCCCTGTACCGACCCATTTGTTACCTCCCTCATGGCGCTCCTTTTGCTCCTCGAGGCGCTTCTTGAACTCCTCGATCAGCTTCTCCAGCCCCCCGAGGGATTCGATTTTCGCCTTTTCCTCCTCGCTGAGCTGCTTTTCAAATTCCGTGCGCAGCCAGTCATCCGGGATAAGCGCTTCCAGGATATCGTCCAGCTCTTCCAAGTCCTTAAAATACACGCCGAAGGCGCGATCGAAGCGATCGAAGTATTTCTCGTCCTTGACCATGATGGTGCGAGAGAGATAGTAGAAGTCGTCGATGCTGGCGAAGGCCAGGCGATTTTGCAGGCCCGCCAGCAAATCCATCAACTCCTTGAGCGAGACCGGAATCCCGCTACGGCGCAGGGTAGTAAAAAAATTGATCAGCATGGTAGCAACCCGATACCCCTAGCGGCGTGATTCCCGGCGATGCATAAACGCCAGGCGCTCCAGCAAGTGAACATCCTGCTCGTTCTTCAACAGTGCGCCGTAGAGCGGCGGAATAGCCTTGGAAGGGTCCTGGTCCTTGAGGATTTCGTCGGGGATATCGTCGGACAGCAACAGCTTGAGCCAGTCGATCAGCTCGGAGGTGGAGGGCTTTTTCTTCAGTCCGGGAATGCCTCTGACATCGAAGAATACATCCATCGCATCGCGCACCAACTGCTGCTTGATACCGGGGTAGTGAACCTCGATTATCCGCGTCATCGTCTCCCGGTCCGGGAAATTGATGTAGTGAAAGAAACAGCGGCGCAGGAATGCATCGGGCAGCTCTTTTTCGTTATTACTGGTAATGACCACAATGGGTCGTATCTTTGCCTGGATGGTTTCGCCGGTTTCGTAGACAAAAAATTCCATCCGGTCGAGCTCGACCAGCAGGTCGTTGGGGAATTCGATATCGGCTTTATCCACCTCATCGATCAATAACACCACCTGCTCATCGGCGTCAAACGCCTCCCACAGCTTGCCCTTTCTGATGTAGTTGCCGATGTCCTGCACTTTCTCGTCGCCGAGCTGTGAATCCCGCAGGCGTGACACGGCGTCGTACTCATACAGTCCTTGCTGCGCCTTGGTGGTGGATTTGATATGCCATGGGATCAGTCTCAGGCCCAGCGCCCCCGCAATCTCCTCTGCCAACATGGTTTTACCGGTGCCCGGCTCGCCCTTGATCAACAGCGGCCGTTGTAGCGAAACGGCGGCGTTTACCGCCATCTGCAAATCTTCAGTCGCAACATACTGCTCGGTACCTTCAAAACGTCTCATTACGTGATCCTGTTGTATCGTTAATTTGCACAGTCAATTCGATTGACGCCCACTTTGCCGGTGGTCGCACAGTATAAACGCCCGGCTCAGGAGACGCTAACCTGCTCCGGGGCACCACCGCCGCGACGACGCGACCATTGAACGACGGCGCCCACCAGAATCACCGCCGTGGCCAGTATCGCCGCAGACATCAAGGGCCAGTATGCGCCGGCAGCGGCGTCCAGACCCTCGCCGGCGGCAATGAAAAAGGTGGCCGCCCAGGCGGGCGCCAGATAGCTCTCATCGAAATCGGCATAGGCCGGCACGAACAAGGCTATCATCACCCAGGCTCGCAGCAGCCTGGTCAAAACCGGCGGCTTCCACGCCGAGGTCCCCCACCAGAACAGGGCCAGCAAAATAACGCTGCCGCCGAGATAGGCGATCCAGGCCAATTGCATGGGCTGTAAATTCATCATGGCAAGCTCCTTCCGGTCATCTCTTATGGCCCAGCTATCGCATCGGTCAGTCGACCCACTCGATTATGTGCGCCTGCATATCGTCCTGGTGAACAAACTCCGCCGACAGTGTGCGCCCACGCACCGATGCGCCTGCACGATGAACCTCATCGCGATCACCGCATATCAGGTAGTGCCAGTCGGGTAGAGGCCCGGCCTGTGCCACCAGTCTATAGGCACAGGTGGCAGGCAGCCAATCCAGCTTGTCCACTTCATCCGGCTCGAGCACCAGGCAATCGGCCACCCTCTCGCGCCGGCGGGTATAATCCCTGCAACGGCAACTATCACCGTCCAGCAGGCGACAGGCCACCCGGGTAAAATATACCCTGTCCGTATCTTCATCCTGCAGCTTGTGCAAGCAACACTTACCGCAGCCGTCGCATAACGCCTCCCACTCCTCCCTGCTCATCTTTTGCAGGGAAAATCGTTGCCAGAAGCGGTCACGGACAGGCATCTCGCTAGCGCGGCAGCTTGTCGTTGCGCTCGGCGAGCTCCCGCATATCGGAACCCGGTAGCGGCGGCAGCTGCAGGAAAAACCCCTGTTGCTGAATTTGCCGGATGACCTCCTCCGGCTCGCAACGTGCCAACTGCCGCCCCGGGGTCAACAACAGGGTCATCGCCTCCACCGGCCGGCCAAAACGTTGCAACAGGCTCTCGGGCACTCTCTCGAGACCTTCGCCCGATGCCACATACAGGTACATGCCTTCATGGCGGGGGCTGCGGAAAATTTTACAGACCAGCTTCACGGGCATTTGATCTCACGCAGCGATGGCTCGAGCACCTCGCGTTGCCACTGGCCGATATCCGCTGGCAGAATCTGAGACTCGTCGCCCAACAGGCGCAGGGTGGTCTCGCTCATCTGCTTGCGATTCATCAGCAACTCCGGGGCGATATCCAACTCGTCGGCACAGGCCTGGACTGCATTTTTCACGCATTCAAGGCTCGCCCTGGCTGCCGGTTGAAGCGTATCCGGCAGCGGCTCCGGCCACTGTTCCCGGGGCAATTGTATCGCCTGCCCGACCAGCTCCAGCAAACGCCGCCCCTGCTTTCGAACCGTTGACGCCTGTAAATCCTTGATACCTTCCAGCTCCGCCACGGCCTGTGGCTTCCTGCGCGCCAGCGCGACGATCGTACTGTCCTTCAACACCCAATTGCGGGGCAGGTCCTGTTCGCGAGCCCCGCGCTCCCGCCAGCTGCAAAGGGCCCGGGCGACCGCCAGTTCCTGTGCTGACAAACGCTGGGCGCCCTTTAGCCTGAGGTAGTATCGATCCGGCTCGATCAGCGTGGGTAGCGCGGCGCCCAGCCTGGCGCTGCCCTGCAACACCCAGTCCAGACGGTTTTTATCCTGCGCGGTTTGCAATAATTGCAGGTAGACCCGACGAAGAAAATATACATCGTAGGCCGCGTAGCGTACTTGATTGTCCGTAAGCGGCCGCGCCAGCCAATCAGAATTGGTCTCATCCTTGGGCAGGTCGATATCGCACAGCGCCTGCACCAATTTGTTATAACCCATGGAGGGGCGCAGACCGCACAAACCCGCTGCCACCTGGGTATCGAACAACGGGGCGGGAATCACCCCCAACAGACGCCAGAAAACCTCGAGATCCTCGCTGGCGGCATGGAAAATCTTCAGCACTCCGGGTGCCGCCAGCACCTCCGCCAACGCGCCCCAGTCATCGATGCCCAGTGGGTCGACAATCGCTATGGTATCGCCGTCGTATACCTGCAGCAGCGCTGGAATCGGGTAAAAAGTGCGCCGCCGGACGAACTCGGTGTCAATGACCAGTGCGTCCACCTGCATCCATATAGCGCATGCAGACGCCAACTCATCATTGCCGCGAATCCAGCAGATTTGATCATCGAGATCGGGAAGCGTCATCAGGATACCTTTTGCCGACCGCTGAAGGCGTGGGCGAGAGTGCCACCATCGATATATTCGAGATCGCCGCCCAGGGGCACACCGTGGGCAATACGTGAAACGGTTGCGCCACTCGCCTTGAGCTGCTCGCTGATGTAATAGGCGGTGGCCTCACCTTCCACTGTGGTGCCGGTGGCGAGAACGACCTCTCGCACCGCGCCGTCGGCAACCCGTGCCAGCAAGCGATCAATACCGATCTGCTCCGGACCGATGCCGTCGATGGGGGAAAGATGCCCCATCAATACATGATACGTCCCGTCGAAACCCCCTGAGCTCTCGATGGCGAGAATATCGGCGGGGGTCTCCACCACGCAAATAAGCCCGGCATCCCGCCTGGGGCTGAGGCATAGCTGGCACGTCTTGGCCTCGGTAAACGTCCGGCACACGCTGCATCGATCGATGAGCTCCATCGCTTGTTGAAGCGCGGCGGCAAGGGTGCTGCCGCCCTCGCGATCTCGCTCCAGCAAGTGCATTGCCATACGCTGCGCAGACCTTGGGCCCACTCCCGGCAGGCACCGCAGGGCATCGATCAATTCATCCAGCAGGGGACTAAACGCCATGGGCTATTCCCTAAAAGGGCATCTTGAAGCCTTCCGGCATCGAGATCCCCCCGGTAAGCTGTTTCATCATGTCTTGCTGGTTGGCCTCCACCTTGCGCACGGCATCGTTCACAGCCGCGGCAAGCAGATCCTCCAACATGGATTTGTCCTCGCTTAGAACACCGTCATCGATGGAAACGCTAAGCACATCGTGACGACCATTCATGACGATGCTCACCAGACCGGCACCGGCGGACCCCGTCACCTCTTTCTGTGCGGCCTCATCCTGCGCCACGCGCATTTTTTCCTGCATTTCCTGTGCCTGTTTCATCAGGTCACCCAGACCTTCTTTAAACATCACGTCTCTCCGTCGCTTATCGCTATCAAGATCATTGCCATTAATGCCACCGCCATTAGTCCAGCGGACACACCGAATCAGTGTCCAGCCGACCCTCAAATTCCTCTAACAGCAGTTTGACATTGGGATCCTGCTGCAGCTCTTCAACCGCCGCCTGCCGGCGCTCTTTTTTCAAGCGCAAGCGATGCAGCGCGGGCGATTCACCCTCGAGTTTTCCCTGTTCGATCCCCACGGTGACCGGGCGAGTGAAGTACTCGCTCAATGCCTGCTGCAAACGCTCGCGGTAAACATCGCTATAGAGACCGGCTTGCTCCGCATCGAGCTGGAAAGACAAATGCCCGTCATCAACCTTGCGCAACACCGTATTGGAAACCACGCTGCGGGTAACCCCGCTGATATTCAGTGCCGGGAACAGCGCAAGCCAGTGCTCCGGGGTCAATTCCGCCAGTGCAAACCCTCCGTCGGGTACCGGGGGGGGCTCCCGCGATACCGTATCCTGCTGACTCTCTTGCGGCTCTTGCGTGACCGGGGCGCCGGCATCTTCCAGGCCGGCGTCGGCCACATCAGACTTTTTTGCGTCGTTCCCTCCGCCTTCGACCCCAACGGCGGGTGGCGGCCCATCGGCACTGTCCGCCGCCGCTATCGCGTTAATTTCGCCACGGGTGACCGGCCGAAAGGTCAGCAATCGCAGTGCCAGCATCTCGAAGCCGCGCCTGGGCTCCGGCACATAGGGGAAATCCCGCCTGGCGTTAAGTGCCATCTGGTAAAAAATCTGTACGTCTTCACCGGCCAGGGAGGCGGCAAACTCGCCGATTCTGCGATTGTCCGCCGGGTCCTCCGAGACCGCCTCCGGCACCGCCTGGGCTACCGCAATGGCGTGCAGAAAGGACAGTAGCTCGTCGAGCAGGGACTGGAAGTCCGTTCCCAGACCGGCCAATTGTTCAATCTCGGCAAAAAGACCGGGCCCGTCACCCTGGATGACGGCCTCCAGCACACGGCTGAGCGCCTGGCGATCGATAGTGCCCAGCATGGTCGCGACATCCTGCTGCAGGACGGTACCCGCGCCATAGCCTATGGCCTGGTCCGCGAGGCTCAGCGCATCCCGCATACTACCGCGGGCGGCCTCGGCCAATAACCACAGGGCCGCCTCCTCGCTGCGCACATCTTCCTCGTCCAGTACATGCTGCAAATGCGCGACAATGCGGTCCGCCGACATGTTTTTCAGGTTGAACTGCAGGCAACGGGAGAGAATGGTTGCCGGCAGCTTTTGCGGATCGGTAGTGGCGAGCAGGAATTTAACGTGGGGCGGCGGTTCTTCAAGGGTTTTCAGCAGCGCATTGAAACTGTGGCCGGAGAGCATGTGCACCTCATCGATGAGGTAGACTTTATAGCGCCCGCGGGTAGGCGCATATTGCACGTTTTCGAGTAACTCCCGGGTGTCTTCGACCTTGGTCCGGGACGCGGCGTCCACCTCGATAAGGTCGAGAAAGCGCCCCTCGACGATCTCCAGGCAGGACGAGCACTCGCCACAGGGCTGCGACCCCACGCCCTGCTCGCAATTCAGGCATTTGGCGAATATCCGCGCGATAGTGGTCTTGCCCACACCGCGGGTGCCGGTAAACAAATAGGCATGGTGCAGGCGATCCCGGTCGAGGGCGTTGACCAGGGCCTTGAGTACATGCTCCTGCCCCACCATATCGGCAAAACTGGAGGGACGCCATTTACGCGCTAATACCTGGTGAGACATGGTTCCACTAGTCCGTTGACGAAGCGATCATTATACACGGTGCGGGTGGGCGGGAAATGCCGGGGGAGCGCAATTGGGTGGCGACTCTGATCAATCGATCCTCGGCACACTTAGTGCAGCTACCGTTGCTCCCTTCCGGGCCTGGCGGAGTTTACTACCTATCGTTGCGAGGGGACCAAAAAGAGTCGCCATAACGGGGCTAGCCCGAGGCGCGGATTATCCAGAACTGGCCGGCGGAATGCAAGGCTGGCGGAAAAAGTCGCGCCGGCTGATCCCGAAGCCCCCCGGCCATTGCCGATTGGCCTTCAAATGCCCCGCCGCTTGCAGTACATTAGATGTCATCGAGCCGTCATTACAATCAATTCCCCGCCAATTCCCCGCCGGCGGGCCTTATTCAGGAGTCATACCATGAGTGTCGTCGCAGATGAAAAACCGGTCGCGGACGAAGTCGGCAGCAGCGCTAATGCCAATGCGGCCGCAAGTCCCGCCGCTGAGCCCGGCACCAGCCGTATCCGACAGGTTTTTGAAAAACAACGCAACGCGTCGAGGGTCGCGCCCTACCCCACCCTGCAGGAGCGGCGCGACAACCTGGGCAAACTCGAGCGCACATTGCTGAACAACCAGCAGCGCATCGCCGATGCCATCAACCAGGATTTCGGCAATCGGTCCAGCCAGGAAACCCGAATGCTGGAGATCTTTGGCCTGATCAGTGGTTGCCAGTACAGTAATAAGCGCCTCAAAAAATGGATGAAACCCCAGAAGCGCCACGTCGGCCTGGCCTGGTTCGGCGCAAAAAATACTGTATTGCCCCAACCCAAGGGCGTGATAGGTATCGTAACCCCGTGGAACTACCCGCTGTTTCTTGCCTTTAGCCCCGCCATCAGCGCACTTGCCGCCGGCAATCGCTGCATTATAAAGATGGCGGCCAAATCGCAGAACCTGGCGCGACTGATGGATGAACTGATCAGCGCCTCCTTCGATGAAACCACACTGGCGGTCATTCCCGGGGTCTCTGCCGGGGAATTCACCAGCCAGCCCTGGGATCACCTGGTTTTTACCGGCTCACCGGCAACCGCGAAAATAGTAATGACCACGGCGGCGCAAACCCTGACGCCGGTCACCCTGGAGCTAGGCGGCAAATCCCCCACCATCGTGGCAGAGGATTATGACATCGACACCGCCGCAGAGCGTTTGCTCTTCGGCAAGTTCCTCAACGCCGGCCAGACCTGTGTCGCGCCGGACTACGTGTTTGTGCCCCGGGAAAAGATCGACGCATTTATCGAGGCCGCGACGAAAATCGTCAGTAAACGTTACCCCAGCGCCAGCTCCCCGGATTTTACCTCCATTATCGACGCATCGGCCTTTGAGCGCCTCACCCAAACACTGGCGGATGCCGAGCAAAAAGGCGCCAGGCCCGTCAACCTGCTGGGCGAAGATCCGGTCGACGAGGCCGCGCGCAAGATTCCACCCCACCTGGTGCTCGATACCAACAGCGATATGATCATCATGCAGGACGAAATCTTTGGCCCGCTACTCCCCATCAAACCCTACGACTCCATTGACGAGGTGATTCTATACATCAATTCCCACGAGCGCCCGCTGGCTCTGTACCTGTTTACCAATGACAAGGAACTGGAGCGGAAGGTCACCTACAATACGCTGTCCGGGGGTATGTGTATCAATGACGCGGTATTCCATGTCGCCCAGCACGATATGCCCTTTGGCGGTATCGGCAATAGCGGCATGGGCCACTACCACGCCAGGGAGGGATTTATTGAATTCTCCAAGATGCGGCCCATCTTCAAACAGGCACGCAGGAGCAGTATTCTCGCCATGGCGCCGCCCTACGGCAAAACCTTTGAGATGATGTACAAGAGCATGATCAGGTTCAAGTTATAGCATTATCCCCCGGCGTAAACAGCTCGATCTGGTCCGGGCTGTACTGCTGCCGGTCCCTGAACCGCACTCCCACACCGAGCAAGCGCACCGGCCTCTCGGCGCGCCGGTAGCCGACCTCGCAAAGCTCGCTGAGCACACTCATCTCCGGCGCGGTGGCGAGCTGCTCAACCGTGGTCCGGGTGAAGTCCTCGAATTTTATTTTTACCAACACACCGTGCACAGTGTAATCGCTATCGATTCGGGACAGGCGCTTGCGCAGCTCGGCCAACAAGGCCGGCAATTGTTGTAAACATTCGTCCAGGGTCAACAGGTTGCTGGCAAAGGTGTTTTCTACGCTCAGCGACTTGCGCCTGCGACTCGGCTTTACCGCGCGATGGTCGACACCCCGACACAGCTCGTAGAGGCGCTTACCAAAGCTGCCGAAGCGATCCGCCAGTTCAAACACCGTAAACGCGCGCAACTCACCGCAGGTGGAAACACCCATGCGCTTGAGTCGCTCCGCGGTCACCTGCCCGACCCCGAATATTTTTGCAACCGGCAGCTGCGCAACGAATTGATCGACCTGCCCGGGGGTGATGACAGTCAATCCGTCGGGCTTGTCCCAGTCGCTCGCGACCTTGGCCAGAAATTTACTCGGCGCCACACCCGCGGAAACGGTAATGCCCAGGGAACTACGCACCCGCTGCCGAATTTCGCCGGCGATCAAGGTCGCACTGCCCTGGCACATGCCTGCGTCGGTGACATCGATGAAGGCTTCATCGAGGGAGAGCGGCTCGACCAATTCACTGTAATCGAGAAAGATTTCACGCATCCCCGCGGACGCCTCGCGGTACGCATCGAAGCGTGGTTTCACCAGGATGAGATCCGGACATTTGCGCAGCGCAGTGGCAGAGGGCATCGCCGAGTGAACGCCATAGGCCCGCGCCGGGTAATTACAGGTGGTAATCACACCGCGCCGATCACTCGCCCCACCCACCGCCATTGGGCGACCACGCAATGAGGGATCGTCCCGCATCTCTACGGCGGCATAAAAACAGTCGGCATCGATATGAATAATCTTGCGCGAGGGATCCTGCATCTAGGAACACCTGGCTTCCGGCTGGACAATGATTTGCTATTATATACCAGCTTGCGCCAACTTAGCCGAACAGCGTGCCCAGCAGGCACCGGGCGTGCTCGAGTACCCGCCAGCGATCCGGAAATACCTCTGAAACGCCCACCGGCCCGACCAGCAGACCCACCGCCAAAATGGGCACGATGGTTTTCGCGCTGAGGTATTTTTTGTCGGGCAGCCGCACCTTGTCGTCGTGGAGCATGATCACAAAAACCAGGAACAACAACACCACCACCATGCCGCTCCAGCGCGGAAAATCGCATCCGATGATATACATCGGCGCGATGGCGGCCGGACTCAGCAAGACCAGCAGGTATTCCCGCGACAAGCCCGGGGTATACGCCAGGCGGTATAGCCAGAATGCGTATAGCCCAATCGGCAGGGAAAGCACCAGAACCTGCACCAGGTACTTCAATTTGAAATACAGGCTAATGGTATAGGCCAGGCTTTCAACCAGCCTTCTGTCCCACACCCGCAGGGTCAGTTGCGTGTCGTAGTCCGGTGCAATTGCCTGCATAGAGGCCGACATGGACTGAATGACCGCGGGCTCGGCAAAGCCGAATTTAATGATCGCAAACAGCGCCCCCAGAATCGCCGCAGCACACACCGGGAGCGCATATCGAGGCATCCGACCGGCGGCGACCCGCTGATAGCACAGGGCCATAATGATCGGGGCAAAAATAAACAGGTAGGCCTCGTGAATCAACATCCCGGCTACCAGGATCGTAGCGACCAGTAGTACCCGGGCCAGCGCCACTCCACCACGCTCACCCTCGGCAGACAACAGGGCCATCAAAGCGACCAGGGTCAGCAGCAGATTGATCTGGTCGAAGCGAGCATAATCCGCTCCCATTTGCAGCGCGGTTCCCGGCGAAAAGATAAACACCAGCATAAAAGGCAGGAACCAGGCCGCACGCCGGTGGAACAGTTTTTTGACGTAGAAGTAAAACACGAGGAAAAACAGATTGATGGTGATGCCGGTAAAAATGACGATGCTCTGGTAGCTCACCTGCACGCCAAGGGCGGCAAAGCCTGTAGCCACCAGGCCACGCTTCATAAATTCGCGCTGGTAGGCCGAGAGGAACTGGGCGATCTTCCAATCCCCGACCAGCACATCGCTGAATACCAGCGACTCCGACGAACACAACACGGTGAAAAAGGCGTCGTAAAAAATGAGCCCGTTAAACAATACCAGCAAGGCCAGGAACTGAAGAACACCCTTGCCGCTGAGTGCTTGTGAGCCGGCCACACCCGCCATGTTTGTGCCTGGAATCCTTGTGCTCAAGACATTTCCGTTCAATCGTGACCTGTTAACACAGAGTCTAGCCCAGGTCGGCGATATTTTCCGCGCC
>JAUXCW010000253.1 GCA_030618705.1 Gammaproteobacteria bacterium
GCATCAACCGTGCCGCTGAGGCCGATGGCGCGCCTCCCATTATTTTCGACACTTTTGTCGATAAGGAGATTCGCGGCATCATCGCTTTGAGTAAGGGCTTTACCATCGACATCTTTGCCTCCTTCCTGGCGCCGCTGGAAAAAGAACTGCAAACCGAGTCCCACTACACGGTGGGAAAATCCCGGGGGATTGCCACGGATCCCGTCTACCAGAATCGTATCGAAGCGGTTCATTACGCGCTGGAAAGCGACGACGGCGGCATACGCAGTAACTACGACAAGGCGGACCTGATATTGCTGGGAGTCAGCCGCAGCGGAAAGACCCCGACCTGCCTGTATATGGCGCTACAGTACGGTGTGTATGCCGCCAACTACCCGCTGACAGAAGAAGATCTCGAACACAATCGCCTGCCTCCGGCAGTGCAGCGTTATCGCGACAAGTTATTTGGCCTCACTATTGAAGCGGAGCGCCTTTCGACGATCCGCGATGAGCGCAAGGCCAACAGCCGCTATGCCTCTCTCCATCGCTGCGAGGATGAGGTGCGAATGGCGCAGGCGCTGTTTCGCCGCTACAGGATTCCCATGCTCAACACCACGCGTTTTTCTATCGAGGAAATCGCCACCCGCATTATTGCCCAGGCCGGTATCGATCGACGGGTGAGTAGTTACTGATCGCCCTTGGGTGAAGAACAAAACCGCAGGGTGGCGAGTTTGTACAGGGATGTGGTCGAATCAATTCGACCCTACAGGGGCCATGCGGAAGCGCCGCTTAGAACAACTCCATAATGCGACGGGCGGCCAGATAGGGCGTGGTCTCGCCATTTTCCACTTTCCGCTCGAGTAGGGGCAGCTCTGCCTTGATCGCCGGATTCTCTCGCAAGCGCGCGTCGAGCTGCTCGTGGACCAGCTTCTTCATCCAGTTGATGTTCTGTAGTGCGCGTTTCTGCTGAAACCGGTTATTTTCCACCGCTTGTTGCCGGTAGTCCTCGATCATCGCCCAGACATCTTCGAGGCGGCTTTTCTCCAGTGCCGAGCAAGTCAACACCTGTGGCGACCAGCCACCGGAGTGCTGCATCAGGTGAAAAGCGTTCTGGTAATGCCGCCGGGCAGTTTTCGCCAGGTTGACACTCTCGCCATCGGCCTTGTTGATGACCAGGCCGTCCACCATTTCCATAATGCCCTTTTTGATACCCTGCAACTCATCCCCCGCATTGGGAATCATCAGCACCAGGAAGAAGTCGACCATGCCGGCCACCTCGAACTCGGACTGCCCGACGCCGACGGTCTCGACCAGGATGACATCGTAACCCGCGGCCTCGCACAACAGGATCGACTCCCGGGTCTTCTGGGCGACGCCACCGAGTGCGCCACCGGCGGGGGACGGCCGGATAAACGCCTGCTCGGCACGGGACAATTCCTCCATCCGGGTTTTGTCACCCAGGATACTGCCGCCGTGAATCGGTGAGCTAGGGTCGACCGCCAGTACGGCGACTTTTTTGCCCCGGGCAATGAGGAACAGGCCGAAGGCCTCGATAAATGTCGATTTCCCCACGCCCGGCACGCCGCTGATACCCACGCGAATGCTTCTACCGGTATCGGGTAAAAGCTGTTCGAGAAGCACTTGCGCCTGCTGCCGATGGGGTGCCAGTGTACTCTCGGTCAGGGTGATGGCCTTGGCCAGCGCGCGGCGGTTACCCTGCCGGAGCAATTGTACGTCAACGGCCATCGACTAGTCCGAGCGCGCCTGGTCGATTGCCGCCAGTACCGCAGTGGCCGAATCCAAAATTCTGGTGCCCGGCCCGAACACGCATTTTACGCCCGCATCGTAGAGAAAATCATAGTCCTGCCGGGGAATGACCCCACCGGCTATGACCACGATATCGTCGGCGCCTTGCTTTTTCAATTCCGCTACCAGCGCCGGCACCAGGGTTTTGTGACCCGCTGCCAGGGAGGACACGCCGACGACGTGAACATCGTTCTCCACTGCCTGTTTGGCCACTTCCTCCGGCGTCGAAAACATGGGAGACAGGTCGATATCGAAGCCGACATCAGCGTAGGCGGTGGCGACCACCTTGGCCCCCCTGTCGTGTCCGTCCTGGCCCATTTTACAGATCAGCATACGCGGCCGGCGACCGTGCGTGCCGACAAAGGTTTCGATATCCTGCTGCAGTGACATCCAGTTTTCGTCTCCTGAATAAACCTGTCCGTACACCCCGGATACAGTCTGTGAAGTCGCATTGTAGCGCCCCCACTCCTGCTCTATCGCGAGGGATATTTCCCCCACCGTGGCGCGCAGGCGAGTCGCCTTCACGGCCAGCGCGAGCAGGTTTCCATCGCCCCCGGCCGCGCATTCACGAATCTCCACCAGCACCTGCTGTACGGCCTTGTCGTCTCTCGTGCTCCTGATCTCTTCGAGGCGCCGTATCTGGGATTCCCGCACGGCCTGGTTATCGATTTCGAGAATTTCGATATCGTCTTCCTTCTCGAGCTGGTATTTATTGACGCCGACGATGACATCCTCGCCCCGGTCGATACGGGCTTGCTTGCGGGCGGCGGATTCCTCTATGCGCAATTTTGGCAGGCCGGACTCTACCGCTTTGGCCATGCCGCCCTTCTCCTCGATCTCCTCGATCAACTCCCAGGCTTTGTCGGCGATGTCGGAAGTCAGGGATTCCATAAAATAGGAACCACCCCAGGGATCCACCACTTTGGTTATTCCGGTTTCCTCCTGCACGATCAGCTGCGTATTGCGTGCGATCCGCGAAGAGAACTCCGTGGGCAGGGCGATGGCCTCGTCAAAGGAGTTGGTATGGAGCGACTGGGTGCCGCCGAATACCGCGGCCATTGCCTCTATCGTGGTGCGAACCACGTTATTGTAGGGATCCTGTTCCGTCAGGGACCAGCCGGAGGTCTGGCAATGGGTGCGGAGCATTTTCGATCGCTCGTTTCCTGGCTCGAATTCGCTGACGATGCGGGACCACAACAAGCGCGCCGCTCGCAGCTTGGCCACCTCCATATAGAAGTTCATCCCAATACCGAAGAAGAACGACAGTCGCGGCGCGAACTGGTCAATATCCAGCCCCGCGTTGATCGCCGTGCGAATATACTCCTTGCCGTCGGCCAGGGTGTAGGCCAGCTCCAGTGCCGCGTCCGCCCCTGCTTCCTGGATATGGTATCCGGAAATCGAAATGGTGTTGAATCTCGGCATTTGCTCCGAGCAGTAAGCGATAATATCGCCGATGATGCGCATCGAGGGGACGGGAGGATAAATATAGGTGTTGCGAACCATAAACTCCTTGAGGATATCGTTCTGGATAGTGCCCGATAATTGAGCCTGGTCTACCCCCTGTTCTTCCGCGGCGACGATATACCCGGCCAGTACCGGCAGGACAGCGCCGTTCATGGTCATCGATACCGATACCTTATCCAGGGGTATGCCGTCGAATAATATTTTCATATCCTCGACCGAGTCGATGGCCACACCCGCCATGCCGACATCGCCGGTTACCCTTGGGTGATCAGAATCGTAGCCGCGGTGGGTGGCCAGGTCGAAGGCGACCGAGACACCCTGTCCTCCGGCCGCCAGCGCCTTACGGTAGAACGCATTGGACTCCTCGGCGGTAGAAAACCCGGCGTACTGGCGAATCGTCCAGGGCCGACCGGCGTACATGGTCGCCTGTGGACCGCGCAGAAAGGGCTCCATGCCGGGCAAGCTGTCGACATGGGGGAGGTTTTCGACATCCTCTCGCGTATACAGCGGCTTGACATCGATCCCCTCCGCGGTATTCCAGGTCAACTCATCGGGGGAACGGCCCTTGAGTTGTTTTTGTGCAAGCGCGCGCCAATCTTCAAGGCTGGGCGGGCTGGGTTGATACGGTTTGTCCGACATGACTTAGACCTCTTTACTCGTCGCCTGTAACTGGGGCAAGGGGCGAGCGATCGCCACACAGCCATCTAACAGTATATTTTAGCGGGTAAAAATGATGGATTTCAGTGATCGGCGGCCGGTTGGTTGATCTCGATCAGCACACCGTCACAGGATTTCGGATGAATAAATATTACCCGGCTATTATGGGCGCCCTGCTTGGGAGCATCCGACAAAAACTGATAACCCTTCGCCTTGAGGCGCTCAACATCTCCATCGATATCATCACTGCGAAAGCAGATATGGTGAATGCCGCCGCCTTTCTTTTCGAGATATTTGGCAATCGGCCCCTGGCCGTCAAGGGGATGCACCAACTCAATACTGGTGCCCTCCATGGAGAAGAATGCCGTGCTGGTAAGTGCCGCCTCGACGTCCTCGGTGCCATCCAGAGCGATACCGAAATCATCCATAAAACGCTTGATTGACGCTTGCAGATCCGGCACTGCTATTGCGATATGGTCTAGTGCGGTAATCATCGTGCTATACCTTTCATGCTGGTGGCGACCGCCAGCGGCCGCAGGGTTAAAATTACAAATTCTGCGACAGAAATTGCTGTGTCGCCTTCTGGCGACGGGCAGCGTATGCCTCCGGCGACTCGATGACCATCACCTCGTCTGGTGTGATCTTGAACAAGGGCTGGCCCTTTTTGATAATCACACCATCGGTGTCCACCAAAACCTTGTCGATATGACCCGAGAAGGGCGCGTACACTTTATTGAACATCTTCATGACTTCGATGATATAGAGCGGGTCGCCACGCTCAAAGTGATCGCCCTCTTTGACAAATACTTCCATACCCGGTGCCTCGCGTGGATAAAACATCCCCCCGGATTCCGCTACCACCTCGTCCGATTTGGCCACGGGCGGCGGTGCCAATACCTTTGCCATCTGCTCCTGCAATTCCTTATCTTCCAGGATTTCCGGAATGGTGATGGTCAAATCCGGATTTGCA
>JAUXCW010000374.1 GCA_030618705.1 Gammaproteobacteria bacterium
ATCACCGAATCGTGTTCCCCCACGATGACCGTGGCGGTGGGATACGTCGTCACCCGCAAACCTTCATAAGCATTGAGTCGGGCGATAAACCCCCGGATCGGCACGTGAAACTCTTTAGTGAAAGGATACATGCTGATTTCTGCGGTAAGTTTCATTTTAATCTCCACGACATGAATAATCTTGCATCAGGAGCTATTCCCCGGGCTCGAATGGAACTTGCATTACAATAAAGCCAAAAAGAAAAGGCTATTTCTATTGTAGTTGGGGAAGGAACCGGGACTTCCAGCCCAGGACTCGCCGTGAATACATCCATGTAGGCTCGGGCGCCGGGTCCAACCGGCGCACGGTCCTGCCCTGGAAGCCCCGATCCCTCAGTCAATACCACCCAGCCGCCAATCCTCGGACTAATCAAAATTTATAGCGAGCCTCGACACCGAAAACCCTCGGTTCGCCGTATTGGTAGTAAGCTTCCGGCTCATAAAATTTACGCGGGTCGTTGCCAAAGTAAAAACCGCGCACCTGGTAATCCTCGTCAGTGAGGTTACGCCCCCACAGGGCGATATCAAACTGCCCGAGACGATAACCGAAGCGTGCATGGAGTAGTTGATAGCTATCGGACTGTTCATCGTGACTATCGGAAAAGTAGTACTGGTCTCGCCCCTCCACCTCGAGGCGACCGTAAAAACCGGAACCGAAAACAAAGTCCGTACCGATATTGAACTGGTAAGCGGGGGCGTGGGCCTGGTCCCGGCCGCTCTTGTCGACCAGTTGCTCATCCACCAGCACCTCGAAGTCCTCGATCTCGGTCTCCAGCCAGCCCAGGTTGGCAAACAACGCGACATGGGCGTTGAGCCAGTACTGGGTCTCCAGCTCGGCGCCCCAATTGCTGCCCGAGGCGGCATTGTCGATATAGCCGACAAACAACGGCCCCTGGTTATACCAGGCCTTGAGCTGCATATCGCTGCGATCCATATAGAAAGCCGCCAATCTCACCGCCAGGCGATCCTCAAAGTAGCGCCCCTTCCAGCCCAGCTCCCAGTTGACCAGGGTTTCACTGTCAAACTCCAGTCGTCCGGAGAGAAAGGCAATAACCTCCGGGTCGAAATCGTTTTTCACCGCCTTGCCCAGCGCCTCCCCGTTGACACCACCCACCTTGTAGCCACGGGAGACCAGGCCATAGAGCAGGGCGTTATCCGTGAGCTGGTAGTCCAGCGCCAACTCGCCACCCCACAGGGTTTCGCCGGGGCCGGCGGACACGTCCAGGCTGTCACTGTAGTCGGCGTCGAAGCGTTCCACTCTTAAACCGGCAGTCATGCGCCAGCGCTCCGACAAGCGGCTGTCCAGCTCGCCGTAGACCGCCAGGTTGTCTCGCTGGTAGTCACTGGTAAAGACGGCGTTTTCAATATCGAGATCGTAGTCGTAAAATTCGCGCCGCAAATGCTCATCCCGCCGATAGGCGTAGACGCCGGTGACCCAGGAGGTATTGCCGAATAACTCCCCCGCCTCCCCCGATAACAGACGCAGTTCTATCCGGCCATCCGTCCTGTCACGGCGATAATTATCGGTGGACGAATACTCCCAACCCTCGCAGTCGGTGCCGTCACAAAGGCCGACATGGCTCCAGTCCTCGTCGTATCCATAGTCCAGGTCGGCATCGAGGTAGGTGACGATGGCCTCCAGGGTTACCACGTCGCTACCGCTCCAGATACTCTTGAAGGAGCCCGCCGTGGTCTTCTGGCGATCCTGTCCCGGTTCGTCGGAGAGTGTCACCCGGGTATTGTCCAGGGAAAACCCATCGTAGCCGTTATCGATATCGACATGGAACAGGGCGAATTGAAAATCGAGGTTTGCCGCCGGTTGAAAAAACAGCTTGCCGCGCACGGTGAGTTCGTCCTGGCTATTGGTGTCGTCACGACCGAGAAAATCGTTTTCCATATAACCGTCGCTGCGGTATTGCTGCACCCCCAGCCGCCCTTGCACGTTTTCAGCCAACGGGCCGCCCACTGCCGCACCGAGGCGCCAGGTCTGGTAGTTCCCCGCCAGGCCGTCGACATAGCCATCGAGTTCTTCACCGGGGTCCGCGGAGCGCATGGTAATCATCCCCGCCAATGCACTGGCGCCGAAACGCGTTCCCTGGGGGCCCCGCAGGATGTCCACCTGCTGGACATCGAACATCGTCGCCGCGCCGCCCAGACCGCTGATATCGATATCATCGATCACCATGCCGACCGAGGGATCCACCGGGTCGACAAACTGGCTGCGCTCGCCGATACCGCGAATCTGCACGAAGCGGGCCCGGGACGCGCCGGCGGCGAAATTAACATTGGGCGCGACATTCAACACCTGCTCGAGGTGCTGGGCGGTGCGCTCCCTGATGACCTCGGCGTCGATGACGCTGATACTGCCGCTGCTACTCATCAGGCCGGTATCGCGGAAGCCGGCCGTCACCACCACCTCCTCGATTGGTTCGGCAGCCAGTCCCCCGGCAGCCAGACAGCAGCCAAACAGAATCACTTTCTTATGCACTCACAGGTCTCCACAAAGACGCGGGCTCGAGCCCATGTCATCAACCATTCGGCCACGGCAAATACGCGGCACGACATTGTCTGACAATAGAGAAACGGAGGTATCGGGAAGGTTGGGTTGCGATGCCCTATCCCTACGCCGGTACGATCCGGATCAGGTTCAAAGGGTTCACCACACGATGTCTCAGGCCTCACGGCCACCCCTTGGGTCTTTCCCCGCCTGCGCGGAGAGTGGGTATTCTACACAACAAAGGGGAGGTAATGGGGACGCAACCCTTTTTTACTTATTAAAAAAGGGTTGCGTCCCCATTACCAAAAAAGGGTTGCGTCCCCATTACCCCCCATTACCAAACTCGCTTTCCAAAAATGTATTGTGCAGAGTCATGTTGG
>JAUXCW010000334.1 GCA_030618705.1 Gammaproteobacteria bacterium
ACGACGCGCTCGATGGCACCCAGGCGATACGCTTCCTGGGCATCGATAAATTCACCGGTAAAATACATATAGCGCACTTTTTGCACCGGGAACATGCGCTGCAGGTGGGCGCCACCGCCCATGGCGCCGCGGTCGATTTCCGGCACGCCAAAGCGGGTACACTCGGAGGCAATAATGATGTCGGCGGCGCCGCTGATGCCGATACCACCTCCCAGTACAAAGCTGTGCAGGCCGACGATAACCGGCACGGGATTGCGGTGGATGGCTTTAAAGGTATCGTAGTTGCCCTTGTTTACCCGCAGGATGGCGCTGCTGTCCGCAGCCAGTTCCTTGATGTCGACTCCGGCGCAAAAGCCCTTGCCCTCGGCGGCGAGAATAATCACCCGCACCTCGTCGTTGTTACCCAGGGCTTCGATCTGCTCGGCAATGGCGAACCAGCCGGCACTGTCGAAGGCGTTTACCGGCGGCTGATCCAGGATCATTTCGGCGATGCCGTCGGCGATGGAAACTCGGAAGGGTTTGGACATTGCTTGTTCCTCTACTAAGGGCTTTGGCCGAATGAATTCGGCCCTACAATAAATCCGGCACTACAATGAATGCGGCCCTGGAATTGAAAGTTACGGGGGAATCGGGGCTTCCAAAGCAGGACCGTGCGAGGCATGGACGCCGAGCCCGAGCCCCCATGGACGGGTTTACGGCGAGTCCTGATTTGGGAGCCCCGATTTCCACCCCACAGCTGATCACGAATCGCATCTCAAGCCCTTGGACTATCGTTAACACGCCCTGCCAATTCGGTGAGCCGTTCCCCGGCCTCGGTGACGATGCCGTTGATAATCTCCTCGCAACTCAACAGCTCGTCGATGGTGCCCGCGACCTGGCCGGAAGGCAGCACGCCCTCGTCGGGCAGGCCATCGACCATCGCCCTCTGGATAATCATCGGGGCATTGGCCGACATGATCGACTGCGCCATGGTCAGGTCGCCGCTTTTGGTCTGGTCGAGAGCGGCCTTGAGCAGGCCGATCAGGCTGGCCCCGGTGTACTTGCGGAATTTGAGACCGTTCTGCATGGCAATCAGCAGCCGCTTGAGCGTGCCGGCCTTTTCCAGCTCGGCCAGCATTTTGTTCATGATCATGCGTTGGGGCAATCCGTCCATCGCCGTGGAGACGATAATCTCCGAGGGGTTATGGCAATTGAGGTAGCGGTCCTTGGTGGCCTGGGGTACAGGCGCCTCTTTGGTCATCAGGAACCGCGTGCCCATGGCAATGCCGTCGGCGCCCCAGGCCAGTGCGCCGGCCAGGCCGCGTCCGTCCTTGAAACCACCCGCCGCTACCACCGGCACCTTGTCGCCGACCGCATCGATAACCTGCGGAATCAACAAGGTGGTCGGCACGCTACCGGTGTGACCGCCGCCCTCTCCGCCCTGAACCGTGACCGCATCGGCACCCAGCTCGATGGCCTTGACCGCGTGCTTGGGCAGGCCGATGGTGGGAATACAAACCACGCCGTTGTCCTTGAGCCTGGCGATCATCTCCTTGCCCGGGGAGCGCGAATAACTCACCGCTTTGACCCCGTGTTTGATCACCAGCTCGATGATCTCGGCGGCATTGGGCTGGTACATATGGAAGTTCACGCCGAAGGGCTGGTCGGTCAGCTCTTTGGTGCGAATGATATCCATCTCCACCTCTTCCGGCACGATGGTGGCGCCAGCGAGAAAACCAAAGCCACCGGCGTTACAGGTGCCGGATACCAGCGTCGGATCGGCGATCCAGCCCATTGCGGTCTGGATTATGGGGTAGCGGCAGCCCAGTAATTCGGTCAGCCGGGTGTCGAGACTCAATGCCATAATACTACCCTCTGCCTTACTCAGTGCGATCGCCCGGAGGATTGTCTTTCAGTTGTTTGGATCGCAGATTGTGCGGATCCAGCCCGGCGATAATTGCCAACTGCTCCACCGTGGGCGCCGCTGTTACTGCGACCTGGTCGGGAATACAAACCTCGAAGCCGGTATTTTCCTGTACCTGCTCCGCGGTGATACCGGGATGCAGGGAGACCAGCCGTACCTGGTGGTCGGGGCCACCGAAGTCCATCACGCAAAGGTCGGTGATAATCAGGCGCAGGTCGATGTCATCCATCTGGTAGCCCCTGGGCAGTCGCTCCGGATTATAACCGATGGTACACACCACATCGCACTCCCCATCGACGAAGACACGCTTGTTATGGGTCGGCACGAACCAGGTATTGGCATGGCTGATCGAGTTGCCGGGGAAGCCGCGCACACCTAACATTTGCACCTTGGGCTGCTCATAGCTTCCCCCCAGAGCGGATATGTTAGCCTGGCCGAAGCGGTCGATCTGGGTGGGACCGCCGGTGATATGCCGTTTTCGGCTCCAGACGTTGTCGAATATACGGGAGAAGCCCATCCAGGTTTCGTTCATCTGGCGGAAGTCCGCCGGGCGGTTACCCACCGGGTTGGGTTCGGACAACACCCAGGCCTCGGAATCGGTCATCATAATATCGGTATTGGTGGTTTTCATCGCCAGGCTGCCGGCCAGGCGCGGCAGCATGCCGATGCCGGTAACCAGGATCTCGCCGTCGTCGGTATAGGCGGCGGCGTTGGCGCAGATCATCAGTTCTGCGAGGCTGTAATCAGTTGCGGGAGTGCTCATCGTTGTCTCCTTGGTTGTCGCCTCAATAGACCGGCATCGGCAGTTTCTGGATCGCCTCGAGACCGCCGACCAGTTGCTGGTACTGCTCCTCGCTGACACCGTTGATGTACTTGTCGGCGTAGGCCGCAAAGCCGCCCTCCTTGGCGCTGGCGTTGTACTCCTTGAAATGAGCGACATCGAAACCGTAAAGAGGATTGCAGGAACTGGGGTGGGCGCCACCCGGAATGTGGACCACACCGGTGGTCATGCTGCGCTCCCAGAATACGTAGCGCGCCTCGTCGCCCCCGGCGAAGTAATCGTTATCGACCAACTCGTCACAGCTGACATAGGTTTTCTCCGCGGCGCGGGCAAACCAGTCGTCCATATAGTGGTCGGGCCCTTTGATCTGGCACACACCGCGAGCACTGGCCCGATCGACGTGAATCAATGACACGTCAAGCTTGAGCGCGGGCATGGCCACCCACTCCTTATCATCGTAGGGGCTGTCGACCAGCTTGATGTCGTCATTGATTTTAATGACATCGGTGCCGAGCCCGACCTGGGTGGGGATAAAAGGACAGCCCCAGGCCGCCGCACGCAGGCCGAGCAACATCATACCCTCGTCGATCTCCATGGTTTCGATCGCGCCCTGCTGCCGGGCCTGGCGAAAATAGGGCTCCAGGGGAATAAAATCCAGCGAGACAAAGGCGGATATCACCTTCTTGACCTTGCCGGCGGCGCACAACATGCCGACATCGGCGCCACCGTAGGCGACGACGGTCAGGTCCTTCAAATCGGAACGCAGTATCTCCCGCACCAGGGCCATGGGCTTGCGCCGTGGGCCCCAACCACCGATGCCGATAGTCATACCATCGCGCAATTGCGCGACGACGTCCTGCTGTGTCATCTGTTTATCCATGAAAACCTCACTCGCCTCTGTCGCCACCCGCACCCGGGCAACACCTGTCC
>JAUXCW010000276.1 GCA_030618705.1 Gammaproteobacteria bacterium
GCGGCAATACGTTCTCTATCTTCGATAGCAGCAAAGAACTCTCCCAGGTAATTCATCACCAGGGACCGGGCTTCCTCCCGATAGTATTCGGTGATTTCTCCGTGCTGGCTGATGCTGCGGATATAGACAGTCTTGGTCACATCGAGACAGAGAACCAGCTTCTCCTGCAGCCCCTGCAGGTCCGACGCCCTATAGAGCACCTTGAAATACTCGATATACCAGAGACCGAGGCGAGTCAAACGCGAGGCCGAATACTCGCGGACGCCGGGAGAGAGAAAAACCCCGAGAAACAAAATTTCGCTGATCTTGTCCTGGGTATAAAAATCGTAAGCGCTATCGACGATGACGACAGCCAGGTCGCGCCACGACCTGATCGGTCTGTTTTCCAGGGCTTCGGGCACGACATGAAACGCGGTCATGAAATGTTTCTCCGCCATCACGGAGAACAAGGCACCCATGGAGGGGAAATACTGGTACACGGAAGAAGGCGAAACATTTGCCACCCTGGCGATTTTATGCGGGCTGATATCGTCAATAGCCGATGTCATGAGCAGTTTTTCCGCTGCCTCGACGATGGTATTGAAGCGCACTTTACCTCGCTCCTGTATCGGCACCCTGGCGACATGCAGCGGGTTCATTTCGCCGACATCCCGGTCGTTGGCCAGGGAGCGGGCCGCATCGACCGCCGTCGTCCCTTCTCCACCTGGCTGCTTGCGTCGTGCGACGGTATTTGGCAGCTTGATCTCCAGGTTAATCGGCATACTGTGCGCACCGGGCCTCATCGGGCACCACCGTGAACCCAATGTCCCCTGCCGCCGAGAGTAGCGCGCACTGGATATGATCGCCGATCTTCGGACTCACATTGAACACGGCATTATCGTTTTCCGGTGCCGCGTCCAGGATGTCGGGGTAGCCTTCCTCCGGCGCGATCAGATAGCCCAGCTGGTCGTTCGCAAGACCGAAAAAGAAGTGCTGTGGCGCATCGACGAGTTTTTCCATCGCCAGCTGGATCGCCGGATATCCCTCGCCGGGTACGGCGGCGAACAGCACGTTGCCGATGCGTGCCGCGGAAATCACGGTGCCGATGGTTTCATCCGCCTCCGACAGCCAGGGCGCTTCTTTACTGCGCAATATCTGGCCTTGCAGAAAGGAGAAAGACAGTAGGGGATTGGTGTAGGGCTCTCGCACTATCTGCTGAGTGGCCGTGACCTCGCTACCGACCACCGGCTCGAGATCGTCGATCGCCGACAGGGCCCGCGCCTCGACCAATGCGCTGTATGAACGCAGACGCTCTTCGTCGGTATCACCACCGCCAAGGCCGCGTTGGGGTTGGGTACGGCCAACGTCCGCCACCATCACCACGGCCGTGTCGATGCCCAGCGCCTGTTCTACACCCGTGGCGACAAGCGACGGCCAGTCACCCGAAACCAGGGTATTGCCACTGCCCATTACCGTGGCGTGGGCCGAATAGTTGATCAGAGCGGCGATCACCCGGCTGGCGTCATCCGGCTCGGTCGCCACCAGCACGCGAAGCTCGCCATCCACCACCGCATTCGGCGGCTCATCGAATTGACTGCGGATGAGTTCAGTGGCATCGGTCGCACCGATCCAGAGCTTCGCCTCGCTGCGCGATTCATAGGCATCGACAATCGCCGCGACCGTCTGGTCGCGCAGGAAGGCAAGATAGGCTTCGGGGACACCCCCCCACACACCGACAGTGTCAGGGCCGGCGTGGCTGTGATCCGAGCCGACGATGACATGGGAGCGGGGAATGGCGCCCCCGGTAGCCTCCTCGACCGCGACCGCCACATCGATCAGACCGTAGGGCCCTCCCGCGTAGGCCGCAAACATGCCCTGGGTTTCATTCTGGGCGAAAGCCACTGTGCCGTTCGGTCCACTCACCACAAACGCGCGAACATGAATCGGATCGAGTACGCCGGTCGCCGGGCGCTCCGGGCCAAACCCGTACCCGCCAAGATAGACACTGCTGCCAACCGGCGGCGCGGTTTGGGCGGTAGGCGTGATATCGCGCTTGGCAGCGCCGACGTACAGGTTTGTTACCTCCCCGCCGCCGTCGCCGCCACCCTCGTGGCTACCGTCTATGCATCCCGAAAGGAGCACCAGGGGTGCGAGTATCCCGGCGCAGATGACTGCACCCGCCCAGCCTTTGCAGTTTCGTACCCTGAATGTCTCTTGCATGGTTTGCATCACTCCGTCACGTAGATGGCGTTGCTGTAAATCCAGACGAATTCCTCGTCTGCCAGGTAGGCGAAGCTGCCCAGGTCGGCACGTAAATGTTCCGGGCGTATACGCACCTCCGCACGATAGGCGCCCGGCTCGTCGATGGTCAGCGACAGCTCGCTGTCGCCCTGGGCCAGTTCCAGCCAGCCGTTACCTGTGGCCCTTAGCAGGCGCAAGCGGCGCGGTGGCTGCGCCGCGTCACCGAGCCCCCTGACCGATGGCATTTCAAGGCGCAGCGTGACCCCGTCGGCCAGGCTGGCAGAGCCACCCATCTCCACACTCTGCCCGCCGGCGGTGGCATAGTACTCGAAGCCCCGGGCGTAGCCGAGAAGCTCGAAGACGCCGTACAAGCGGCCATCCCGCAGGGCACTCTTGAGATCGAGATCACTCCAGTCACTACCGCCATTGCCGGGGACCAGCAGATGGTTGGAGAACCAGCGATTCATGCGACGCCAGCTGTCGATACGCTCCCCATCGGACATCGCAATGTTCAGGCTATTGCGGTGTGCATCGGTGCCCATGGTGGTGACGCGGTGCGCACCAAGAGCCAGGGCTCCCGCCCACGCATCGAGATACAGCGGACTTTCGACCAGAATGGGCAGGAGTACGAGATCGGGATACAGTGTTTCGTCCGGATCCAGTATGGCGGCCAGCAGGTTTGCTGCCGTGCCGTCCTCCAATGCCGTATTGAGGGCCGCGTGTAGATTGTACATTTCGAATCCGGTGATCGGCAGGTCCGCCAGAATATGCCCGGCGTATTTTTCCGTGTGTGCCAACAGCACCACAGCGCCCTGCTCCTCGAGCATGGCCACGGATTCCACATCGAGTCGATCATAGGCGGACGGGTCAGCCACATGCGCTTCGATACCCACCGGCATAATCGCGCTGGATTCGCTACCCGCCAATACCATCGCATAGCGCCCGGCGTCGCAGGAGATGCGATTCGCGACCGGGCGCTCACCGCGCATCACCAGCTGATCGCCCCGCTGCGCATCGTATAGCAGCGTCTCGGGAAACGGCAGCTCGGAAAAATAGGTCGGGTGGTCGGTGAGCATGACGAAATCATGGGCCGAGCGACACAGCCCATCGTAGAAATCACGCAGACATTGCACATCGAAATTGCCTTCGCTATCCATGGGCTGATCGTCACAAGCATCGTGCGAATGCGGCGAGTGCTCATGAATAAGGCCGCGCACGTCGAGCAATCCTCGCTTTCCCTGGCCCACCGGCGAGTGGAAGATCTCGTCGACCGAAAAATCCGGGTCGCCATCGTAGCGTGCGTCTCGCCCACTGCCTTCAGCGACTGAAGCACTGTCAAGCCGGGCATCTTCGCAACCGGCGACCAGCAGCGATGCGCACAGCGTGGCCAGAACAAACCTGTAATACATTTTTACCAACTCCTCCTTGGGCTCCTCCTTGGGCTTGTTCCGATTATACTTTTCATTTATGATATTTGTCACGAATATACGAGCAGAATGCATTTATTAATTTATTACGGGCTCGCAAATAATCCGAACGAGCCGGTAAAGCATAACGTCTGAGGAGTAAGCAATTGAAAAATATAAATTTTCTGCAGCTCGGCTGCATTCTCATACTGTCCACAGGACTTTTCGGCTGCATTGAAAACAGTCACGAATCCTCGGAGCAAGAAGGAGGGGGAGAAGAGCCCTCGCTGATGGCCGGCGCGGCCAGCCGCAGCATTCTGCCGACGGTCAGTGGCGGGCGAACTTTCCTCCAGGACGCCCCGGGCTGGCCGGCAGCTACTGAGCTTGATGCCGATAATCCCGGCATATTTATTCCGGTATGGGACCAGGGCAGAGTCGATGTCGGCAACGGTGAAAACGACGCATCCTGGGTCCACGACGATGTTCGCGCCACCGCCGTCGCCCTGGAAAAAGACGGCCAGCGCGTGGTACTGGTGAGCAGCGATACCTATATGCACTTCAAGAGCGATGTGGATGAAATTGCAAGACAGGCACGCGCTCGCCTGCCCGGGGATTGGGCCGATGTAGAAATCCTTATTGCCGCCACCCACAACCATCACGGACCGCAGACGGCCTTCGGTGTCAACAATGACTGGTATGCCGCGGCAGCGGAACAGATCGCCGGCGCCATCGTCGACGCGGTAGCGGCACTGGCGCCGGCAACGGCCTCCGTGGCGGCGGGAGAGCACGACTATGGCTCCACCGACCAGCGCGACCCCCACATCATGGATAACCGGCTCAACGTGTTGGCGATAGACGCCGCCGAAACAGGCGAGGCCGTTGCCGTTATCGTGCAGTGGAACGCCCACCCCGAAACCACCCTGGGCTGGTCACCACCGGCCCAGTCCGCCGGCCTGG
>JAUXCW010000300.1 GCA_030618705.1 Gammaproteobacteria bacterium
TCGCCCAGGATCGCCTCCCCTATTTGTTGAGCTTATCACTGGCCGCATCGTTCTTTCTCTACCTGTCCAGCACCTACAAGGGCGACGGCACCGTGTTTATGCTGTCGGCGGTGGTCACGCTACTGGTATTCAATGGCGGTGACGCGGAAAACGCCTTCCTTTATGGCGTCGACCGCGCCTTTATGACGCTGTTTGGCGTCGCCATATATACCCTGGTATGCAGCTTTCTCTGGCCCGATCACGCGGAACACGCGCTCGAGGAAGATGCCCGAAAGCTACTGGCGCTGGATGGCGATTTACTGCGCGTTCTCCGGCATGGCCCTGACAAAACCGGCCCGGCAACCTTGTTGCAAGCTATCGCCGGGGCGGAAAAGACATTCGATGCAAACTGGAAAGTCGCCAGGGGGCAAATGGAAGATATCGCCGCTTACCAGCATGAGTGGCGTGCACTCATAGATACCTGCCACTTGCTGTCTCTAGAACTAAGCATGGCGCTGGAGCCCGCGCAACGAGCGCCAATGGATTACGCGGCTCACATCGGCGACTACGACGCTATTCTCGACACGATTGAACAACAATTCGCTGACATCGACCGGGCCTGGCAGGGCGAGTCCAGCTCGACGACACCGCCACAAATCGCTGTTGAATGGCGGCCACAAGCAAAGCGCGATCTATCGCATCTGGAATTTGCCCGGGTCGCCGCACGGGTTCAAACACTGCAGGACATACTACGACTGCTCAATCAGCTCGCAAAAATAGTCTACTGCCTCGCCACTAGAGGCGAGCCGTTAGAACTGGATATACCCGTTAACCAGGAAAGCCGCTTTGAATGGCTGGACGCGGAGAACTTGAAGCTGGGCGCGCTTGTCTTTATCACTTTCTGGCTCGCCACGACATTCTGGATCACGGTAAATCCGCCCGGGGGTTTCCTTTTTGTCACCATGAGTACTCTGTTGCTGCCCATGGTGGCCTTCTCCCCACTGCCTGCCAGGATGCTGTACATCCTGTTCAGCATCGGTTTCGTTTTTGCACTGCCCTGTTATGTTTTCCTGCTGCCCGCCCTCAGTCAAGGCTATCAGCTCGGCCTGTTTTTGTTTGCCTATACTCTTTTCGGTCACTATGTATTCCAGGGGCCTGTCGCAATATTTTATATGTTGGGCCTGATGACCCTGGGCATCAGCAATACCATGAGCTACAACCTGGATGTTTTGCTCAATATCATGCTGATGTTTTACCTGGTAATCACCTGCCTGGCGTTCAGCACCTATTTCGTATTCAGGTCAAAACCCGAAACGATGTTTACGCTGCTGCGCCGGCGGTTTTTCCGTCAAACAAGTCAACTATTGGCCCTGCGCCTGGAGAACCCCACCACGCGCAATCAACGACGCTTGCTACGCTACCGCAGCAGCATTGCCGGCACCCTGGAAAAAATGCGCCTGTGGGCCGGAAAAATCGACACCGGGTACTTCCACGGTAATAACACAGCGGACCTGCTGGCATTTACCGACGCCTGCACATTGGTCAATTTTCGCACCAATGCCGTTTTGCGCGACGCACACGAGAACCATAATCCGCTTTTGGCCGGCAAGTATCGAGAACGATTCAATGAGGGGCGCTTCAAGCAAATACTCGGCATACTGGGCGCCAGGGAAATCAGCGATGCGAGCTACCAGCGAGTTCTACAACTGATGCCTGACGCCGGGGAGGTGGAAAGCGGGCTGGACACACTATTTGAGGAAATCGACAGTGGCAATTTTGACGAACCAGATATCGCCCGTTTCTATACGCAGCTAAACCAGGTCGCCGTGCTCTGGCATAGCCTTGCGCGATGTGAAAAAACTATGCAGTCTGTCAACTGGCAAGAGTTGCGGGAATCCCGTTTTTAGCAGGCTGTCAGGGGTCGGGCGCACAGTGAACACTATCAGCAAAGAGAGTACATGAAACTACTGAAAAAACTTGTCGGCCTGGTAGTCGCTGCCTCCCTGGCGGCCTGCACTACCCTCGGCCCGGACTTTGAAAAACCCGACACCCAGCTACCGGCCGGTTGGGATGCTGACTCGACTCCTGAGAGCGTGGCCCGTGCCGCCTACTGGTGGCGTTTATTCGATGACCCGGTACTCGATGAGCTGGTGGAAGCGACCGCAGACCAGAACCTGGACCTGCAGGCGGCGGGCTTGCGCATCATACAGGCGCGGGCAGCGCTGGGTATTGCCGATGCCCTGCGCTTTCCCCAGCAACAGACACTCTCCGGCAACCTGACCCGCCGCTACCAGGACGACAAGGCCTACAATAGCGCCAATCTGAATTTTGATGTCGCCTGGGAGATGGATATCTGGGGCAAATATGCGCGGGGTATAGAATCCGCCCAGGCCGGCCTCTACGGCACTATTGCCTCCTACGATGATATTCTGATCACCATCACAGCGGAGGTGGCGCGCAACTACGTTAACTATCGCACCGCCCAGGAGCGCATACTACTGGCCGAGCAAAATATCGCCATCCAGCAGCGTGTCGTCGATATCACGGAAATCCAGCATGAGTCCGGCAATGTCACAGAACTGGATGTCCAGCAGGCCCGGACACAGCTGTATTCCACCGAGGCCGCCCTGCCCTCCCTGCGCATCGCCATGGCGCAGTCGCGCAATGCGATTGCCGTTTTGCTCGGTCGCATGCCAGAACAAATCGACGACATTCTTAACCGCGACGCCGCACGGGTGCAGGAAAAATACCGGCAGCGTATCGACCCTGAAAGCGGAATTCTCGGCCGGGGCGATATCGCTGAGTACGACAGCTATTCCATCGTGCCCGCGACACCACCGCTGGAACCCCACATCGACGCCGGGCTGGTCGCGCGGCGCCCCGATATTCAAGTGGCGGAGCTGCTAGCCAGGGCGCAGAGCGCGCGTATCGGCCTGACAAAAACCGAGCTCTACCCGCAATTTTTCCTCACCGGCAGTATCGGACTGTCACAGAAAGTACTGAGCGATGAGGCCTTCACCGGCACTGACGCGGTCAAGGTCTCGCTGGGGCCCGGCTTTCGCTGGAATATTTTGAACTACGGGCGCATCAATAACCAGGTGAGAGTAGAAGACGCACTGTTCCAGGAGTCACTGAGCAACTACAACCAGACGGTACTTCGAGCAGTACAGGAAGTCTCCAACGCCCTGGTCGGCTACAAACAATCGCTGAAGCAGCGAAAATCCCGATTCGACACCGTCGAGGCATCGATCCGCGCTTTTCGCATCTCCATGATCCAATATCAGGATGGCCTGGTCAGCTATCAACGACTACTGAGCACTGTAGAGAAATTGACCCTCAATGAAGACCTCTACGCCCAGGTGAAAGGCAATATAGCCAACCAGGTCGTGGCCCTGTACAAGGCGCTGGGTGGCGGCTGGCAAATGCGCTCCGGCAAACCCTTCGTCGCGGACGATATCAAACAACAAATGCGCGAGCGCACCGACTGGGGTGACTACCTCGACCCCGCCCCGGTCAATGCCGCCGAGGGCGAAAGACCATGAGTAACGGCTTTCCCCACGAGTTGGCCATAGGCGATGTGTATTTCTCCCCGATGCTGGCGGTGCTGGGCTTGTCACTATTGGTCACCTGGATCACGGTGACCGTACTCAACAAACTACGCTGGTCGAGATTTTTGTCTTACCCCTCGGCGACTTTTTTGGCCATTATGGTGTTTTACGCACTGGCGATCGATCACTGGTTTATTAAAATATAGGCACAAAATGAGTGGAACGAAAAAGGCCATAGCCGTGGCTGTCAACCTGGCAATTCTCGCCGCAGCGGGACTGTTCCTGTATCACAAGTTCGAGGACTATATCCACAACCCCTGGACACGGGACGGCCAGGTGCGGGCCCAGGTGATCCAGGTGGCGCCGCGGGTATCCGGGCCTGTGGTGGCAATACACGTGGTCGACAACCAGTTTGTACACGAGGGGGACTTGCTGTTCGAACTGGACCCATCCACCTACCAGAGCGCCGTCGCCCAGGCCGAAGCCAATCTTACCCGTGCAAAAACCGGAGCCCGGGGCGCCAAAATCGAACACGAACGCCTGCTGCAGATCGCGCGGCGCGACAAGGGGGCGGTTTCCGATAAAGACCTGAT
>JAUXCW010000067.1 GCA_030618705.1 Gammaproteobacteria bacterium
CGCTGCCGCGCCACGAAGACATCGGAGATGGCGAAAAGTACGGCCCCGACAAGCAGGGCAGGGGTGGCGGTACTGGTCGCAGCGCCCGCGGCGAGCACGACCATCAGGCCGATCACCACGAGATAAGCGGATACCGCAGTGCGAAAAGGCCCTTGTAGATGGGGCCATAGCCAGCGCAGTAGAATAATCAGGCAGAGTAAAACCACTACCACGGCGATAAGACTGCTGCGAAGATCCGGCACCAGGCCGAAGAACGCCCAGCTATAGGCACAGTGGGCCAGCAAAAAGCTGCCGATACCCGCGAGAAAGGCCGTGCCTCGACCGCCGGCCATCAACAGCACGTCACCCAGCCAGGACAGGCAGAGCCCCAGTAGAATGATCCGGCCATAGCTGGTATCGAGCGCCCCGAAGCCCAGTGCGCAGACAACAAAGCCAGCGGCGGCCAGGGGCTTGGTGACGAAAATACCGGGCCTGAAACCGCGATATTCGAACACCAGCAGAACCGAGGTGAATACCACGGTTGCGCCCAGGCCTCCGAGCAGCAGGGCCGGGTTCACGCAACCTCTTCTGCGGCATCCAGTGGCCGCTCCATTTCCAGCCAATCGATATCACCGTCGTCCGGCCAGTCCTCATACTCGAGCATACCGAGCTCGGCAAATTTTGGCCGAATGGCATCGGTCAGCAGGCCGATACGCTTCAAATTGGGGATGACCCTGGAAAACAATGCGCTGCGGAACTGGCCGTAGACCTCTCCCTCCAGTACGCGCTGGCGGGTTTCCTCCACATCCCAGCCGAAGTGCTCATAGACATCGGTGGCAATCAGGCGATCGCGACTCACCACACAGGCCTCGTAGGCAAATTGGGCGCGATCCTCTTTCTCCTCCTGCGACAGGGTCTGGACGAACTCCTCGAGATAATTGATACCGAAGGTCACGTGCCTGGCCTCGTCACGGATCACCAGATACAACAGATCTTTGAGTACCATATCACTACAAAACGGCCGCATGGTATTAAAAGCCGATAGCGCCAGGCCCTCGATGACGACCTGCATGCCGATAAATTTCATGTCCCATCTGGAGTCGGTCAGGATACGGTCGAGGATTCCCTTCAGGTGCCGGTTGACCGGGTACATCATTTTGCATCGATCGCGGATAAACCGGTTAAAGCTCTCCACGTGCCGGGCCTCATCGAAGGTCTGGGAGGCGGCATAGAGCTTGGCGTTGAGCGTCGGCGCGCAGGAGGCGAGCTGGGAGGCCACCAGCAGCGCACCCTGTTCACCATGGAGGAATTGTGACAGCGTCCAGGCCTGGCCATGACGCCAGAACTCGGCCTTGCGCGTATCACTCAGCGATTCGTAGGGCTCGTAGCCGGCCATGTTATTGATCTCCGGCAACCAGTCGATTTTGATCGGCCGCTGCCAGTCGATATCCACATCGGCATCCCAATTGAGTTTCTTGCCCAACTGGTAGAGCTTCTTGATGCGATCGTCCTGTATCCTGTAATCCCAGTTATAGTGTCCGTTCAACGGGGTCTTGAATATCTCCACCACCTGGGCCACATCCTGTTCGGAGAGTTGATCCTGAAGGTCTTTTGTATCAAAGCGCTGGATTTTGCGCGGCGCCTCATCACGGTAATCGAGTTTCATACGAGATAATCTCCAGCTTGCGTTATTGTCAGCTGTTACTTTAACCCGGTACGTCTAGGCAACAAGGTACTCTTCAGCCATAATATAGTCAATTCCGGCCACAACCTGCGAAACCACGCCATGCGAGGTGTACCCAGCCAATATATTGCCGTGCTCTGCGAGCTGGTGGAGGAGAGCGCTGCCGGCCATGACCTGCTGCAGGACAGCGGCCTGTTCGCCGGGGATATTCGCATCCCCGACCGCTGGATCGACCAGCAGATATTCGAGCAGGCGGTAGCGCGGGCCTATGAACTCACCGGCAACCCGGCCCTGGGCCTGGAGTTTGGGGAGCGACTCAACATCTCCAGCCATACCGCGCTGGGCTATGCCGCCATGAACAGCCAGACCCTGCAACAGGCTGTCACGCTGTTTTTACGTTACTACCGCATTATTGCCGTGGACATGGATATCGGTTTTACCATCGATGGCGAGCAGAGTTACTTCACCATGGAGGACAACAGCGGCGACGCCTTTCGCGGCGACTTCGCCCACGAATGCCTGTTTGCCGCTCTTCACAGCAGCATGCGATATTTACTCCAGCGCCCGGAATTGCCGGTGTGGTTCGATATCGCTACGCCGGCACCCGGCCATGCCCACCGCTACTACGAATTGCTCGGCCCCAGGGTGTATTTCGACCAGCCCTGTCATCGCCTGGGCTGCCCCACCGAATTGCTGCACACGTCCCTGAGGGGCGCCAACCCGGGCCTGGTCAAAATCTATGAGACCCAGTGCCAGGACTTGCTGGCGCAAATGGACCAGGATGCCTCGCTCACCGAGAAGGTCCGGGCGCTATTGGAAAACTGCGAGGGTGCGTTTCCCTGCCACGATGATGCCGGCGCGATGCTGGCCATGAGCTCGCGCACCCTGCGCAGGCGGTTGCGCGACGAAAACACCAGCTTCCAGGGCTTACTCGATGAGGTGCGCGCGCAACGTGCGATCAGCTACCTGCGGCAAACCACCCTGCCGCTGAGTACGATCTCCTACATGCTGGGGTTTAACGACCCGTCCAATTTCCGCCGCGCCTTCCAGCGCTGGACCGGGAAAAAGCCATTGGAGTATCGCCTATAAGCTCGACTACTCCGCCCCCAGCAGTTGTTCACGGGTGGAGAGAATGTGCTCGACCCGTAATTTCTCTACCCGCTCCAGCTGATGCCGATAGAGATCGGTGCCCTCCGCCGTGTAATTCCAGTCCCTGAAAATACCGGTCAAGCGGTTGAAGAACCCCCGTGCCTGCTCCTTGCTGTCAAATTTGTAATCGCTCTCGACGATACCGAGAATGACACCGAAGGCGAGTTGCTGACGATCCATGGAAGTCGAGGCGTCGACACTGTCGAAAGCATCTTGCTGCAGGTAGACCATATCGACAAATACCGACTTTTGCCAAAGGATAAAATCCTCCAGTGAAATCCCCTCCTCGCCTGTCACCTGCATCATTTTGAATACGCCGTCGCCCCGGTGCAACAGCTCGTTCACCCGCTGCACACTGGCGGCCCACTCCTCTCCCAGGCGCTGGCGAAACCAGGGCGCCAATTGGTCGAGATAGCGGGACCAGGAGATCAGGGGATCGACCGCCGGATAAAATCGCTTGTAGGCACGGTCATAGCTCAGGCCGAGAAAGGCCTTGACCGTATTGAGAGTGCCCTGGGTTACCGGCTCTTCGAAATTGCCTCCGGCGGGTGACACGGTACCGATCATAGTCAGCGTCCCCACAACATCATCGTTAGTAACCACCACGCCGGCGCGCTCGTAAAGATTTCTTATCGACGACTCAAGATAGGCGGGAAAGGCCTCTTCGCCCGGTATCTCTTCCAGCCGGCCCGATATTTCGCGCATGGCCTGGGCCCAACGCGAGGTGGAATCCGCCAGCAGCAGGACGTCGAGCCCCATCTGCCGATAGTATTCGCCGAGAGTCACCCCCGTGTAGATAGAGGCCTCGCGGGAGGCCACCGGCATCGATGAAGTGTTGCAGATAATGATGGTGCGATCCATCAAGGTGCCCCCGCTATGGGGATCCTGTAACTGGGGAAATTCGCTGATGGTCTCGACCACTTCCCCCGCCCGCTCACCACAGGCGACCACGATCACGATATCCACATCGGAGTAGCGCGAAATCAGATTCTGCAATACCGTCTTGCCCGCGCCGAAGGGCCCCGGAATACAGCCGGTACCACCTTTGGCGATGGGGAAAAAGGTGTCGATCAGCCGCATGGTAGTGGTTATGGGCTCCGACGGGTAGAGCCTTTGTGAGTAGCGCTGCTTGAGCACATGGTGGGGCAGTGCGACCTTAACCGGCCAGCGCTGTACCATGGTCATATCCCGCGATTCACCCCGGGCATCCACGAGCCGCGCGATCACGGTATCGACGGTAAAGCTGCCCTCCTGAATCCAGCTCACTTCCAGTGCGTCTACTTCGGCGAAGGGCAGCATGATCTTATGGATAAAGCGGCCCTCCTGCACCGTGCCGATACAATCGCCGGCTCTCAGTTTGTCTCCCACTCTCACCTGTGCGGTAAACGCCCATTTGACCTTGCGATCGAGGGCCTCGACATCGACCCCGCGCGGCAAAAAGCGGCCGTGATCCAGCTCCAGCCGGTGCAGCGGGTTTTGCAAACCGTCGTAGACCTGCCGCAACAAGCCCGGCCCGAGTTCCACGGAGAGCATCTCCCCGCTCTGCTCAACCGGGTCGCCGATCGCCACGCCGCGGGTATCCTCATAGACCTGTACGTCGGCGGTATCCCCCCGGACCCTGAGCACCTCGGACTTGAGTCGTTCACCGGTGGCACGGGGGCAGATATAGACCACCTCGTTCTTCATCAAGGCCTGTACAGCGCCCTCGAAGGCAATGCTTTCGATGGTGATCACCTCATCCCTCACCGCTACCACCCTGGCGGTAGTGCCGGATGACGCTAATGTGTCCGGTGTCATAAATATCCCTCCTTCACCAGGCTGGTATGGGCACGGTCCAGGCTGGCCTGTAACAGGCGATCAAACCGCTGCCGCGCCAGCTCTTTCCGATAACCGGTCCAGCGGTCGACCAGGTCCCAGCGCGCCATATAGAGAAAAACCGCTTCAACGCCATATTGCACCCTGTACAGCTGGCGCGAGTAGTAACGCCAAACCTCCTGCAGTAAAATTTTTTCCAGCGCCACGGCATTTCCTTCTTCCAGCTGGTGAGCCACCTCGGCCAGCCAGGGAAAGTGCCCCTCTAGGTGAAAGCTGCCGTGACCCCAGTGCCGCTGTACGTTGAGGGCATAACGGCTATAGGTGCCATACCGCGTCGGATCCGGGGCCTCGCCCCCATCCCGCCGCCTGCGCAGCGCCGCCATCAAAAAGCGCACATCCAGGCGCCACTGTACCCACTCCCAGAGAAGGCTGCCCTCGGCCTCCCGGCGCACTCTGTCCGCCCGTCGAATCAGCTCGCTCTCCGGCGCCCGGGACTCGAGCTCCCCCCAGTAGAGTACGTTTGATATTTGGTCGAGCAGGGCGCGGTGCTCCGGCAGCAAGGCCGTCAATCGATTACCCAACTGTACCCGGGATATCGGCGTCTGCTCACTGACAAAGGGATTGCGCAAGTGCGGCAGCGATACCATCAAATCGACGTACTGAAACTGTTCGCTCACCTCAGGCCTCCACGCCTTCGAGCAGTGCACGAAAGCGTGGCTGCAAAGAGTCCAGTAGGAGATTGCACACCGCCTCGTCGGTGAGGTCGATTCTGACATCGCCCTCGCCAAGGCGAATCACCAGGCCGGCGCCGTGCCGCCCTGTCTTTAGTTCGACACCCTCACGCAACATGCCCGAGGTCACACCGCTGACAAAGCCCACCAGGGCATCCCCTGTGAGCATGTCCGCATGTTCGCTGTCATCGGCGGTGGCCGCCTCCGGCAAGTCAATACTGGCACGCCCCTCCGGTAAGCGAGTCTGGCCGGCAAGCGCAATGATGAGCTCGCCCAGCATCCCGGCCCCGGACAACTGCTGACTCACCAGCCGCCGCAGATTGTCGCTGAACTGTGCCAGTAGTTGGTCCTTGAGCTTGAGCAAGGTATCGCGATAGGCCAGCTCCAGCGATTCCCGACCCGCCTGGCGAATATACTCTGCCTCGGCATCCGCTTTTTGCCGAATCTGCTGAACTTCTTCACGGGCCTGTTCGATAATCCATTCGGCGCGAGTCTCGGCCTCACTGACGATGCGCTGGCCCTCCTCGCGACCGGCAACCACACCGTCCTGGCGCAGCGTATCGATCAAATCCTGGATTCCGTGGGAAACATCACCCACTGCTTCTTTCGATGGCATGATGACCCTCCTAGGCGGGTAGCGAACCGGCCAACACCAGTGCAAAGACAAAGGCAAACACGGAAAAGCCCTCTACAATCGCCGCCGGCGCCACCGACAGACCGAACACCTCGGGCTTGCTCTTGGAGGCGTTGATGGCGCCGATCAGGGCCTGGCCCTGGTACATCGCACCCAGCATCAAGGCCAGACCCGACAACAGGCCAATAGCGAACAAGCCCGGCGCCGCGGTAACCGTCACCTCCCGGTTGAGAGTGAACATCACCACGATGCCGAGGATGCCCTGGGTCGACGGCATCGCCGCCAGGCCGATGAATTTGCCATAGCCGCTATCGGTATCGAGCAGGGCGCCCGCCGCCGCCTGCCCCGCCCGCGCACAGCCATAGGCACTGCCGATGGAGCCGAGCGCCACGGGGGCATAGATGCCGGCCCAGCCCAACATAAGCATAAAGGAATCCATAATTAATCTCCCCGTTTCCTGAAGGGACGAAAGGGATAACCCTCCCCCTCGATCGCCCAATTGTTGAATTCAAGTAAATTCAGTCGCAGCCCGTGAATCACGCCGCCCATTATAGCCAACACAAAATTGAGACCGTGCCCCGCCAAGATAATCAGGAACGCCAATATCAGGCCGCCGCCCTCGACGTTCTCATGTACCTGGCGGGCCAGGTTGTTAAACGTCACCGCCAGCGAGGCACTGGAAAGGCCCAGCGCAAACAAGCGCATATAACTGAGCACATCACCAAAGGCGCGAGACACCCCATAGAGTGCCTGCAAACCCGACAAGCCTCGTTTGAACAGGTCGCCCACACCGTGTACCGCCTGGTCGGAATGGAACAGGAACACCAGTAACAGGCCGCCGCCGATCAGGGCGGGGCCGACCAGGTCCAGGAACAGCACGGGCAAGGTGCCGATGTAAGCCATCCAGGTCGCCAGACTCCCCAGCAAGGCCGCCACCCAACCCAGGCTACCCAGCACCCGTAGCGAGTGCCGATGGGTCCAGGCCACCATGCTATGGGCCACCACCAGGTGGAACACCCCGACACTGATCGACAATTGCATCATGGCGTGAAAGTCATTGATGTCCATCACCTTGAGATGGCCCAACAGGCTGCCGGGGGAGGGAGTGAGGCCAAAGTAACTGCCGACCATTACGCCGAACAACAGCGCGGCGCCCACCATCGAGATGCCCAGCCTCAGCAAGCGCTGGCCGGTGGCACTGTCCGCGAAGCGACGACGAAAGAGGAACAGCAACAGGCCGCAGAGCAGAGCGTAACCAGCGTCTGCCAGGATCATGGCAAAGAACAGCGAGAACGATACAAACATCATGGCCGAGGGATCCCAGGTGCGATAACCCGGCACCTGGAAGAAGCCCACCACGTCACTACCGGCAGCAACTACATCCGGGTTTTCCAGCAAGGTGGGGGGCTGCTCCTGCGGCTCGGGGTCCCGCAGCAGCATGGCAACCTGTGTTTCCTCCGCCAGGGATTGCAAGGCGGGCTCATCCCTGGCCGGCACCCAGGCCTCGAGCAGGAACAACTGGTCGAGATCCTGGCAATGGTATTGGGCAAGCTCCAGGTCCGCATCATCCTCAATCGATGCGATACTCCGGGCCAGGCTCGGAATCCAGTGACTGAGCTTGTAGCGCTGGGCGGCGAGTTCTTCCAGCTCCACCTCCACCGCATCCAGCTCATCCAGTAAATCGCTCAGAGAAAGCGGGCCGGCCCAGGATATCGGCAGGGGTAGCTGCTCCCGCGTCGGCCGCTCCTCGCTAATCACCACCAGGTAGTGAAAACGCAGGTCCTGCTTCAGTTTGACCCAGGCCAGGTCCAGTGACTCGACCAGTGACCAGCGCGCAAGCGGTACGCGGTAAAGCCACAGGCCGTAGCCCCCGAGGCACTCCGCATCGGGAATGCGAAAATTCCCCCAGGATTGCAGGCTTTTGATACGCTTTTTCAAGACCTCGACCCGATCCCTGGCCTCCCGGCGATGCTGCTTGTTTTCCAGGCTGAGGTCGACAATTTTTTTCAGGTCCGGGTTTTTGCGCGGCAGGTAATGGTGGCGCAAACGCGGCGAGCCCAGCAACCAGGCCAGCGCCTCGCGTAGTGAACGCACCCCCTCGCCCGCCTCCGCTGACCTCGCCTCGTCGGTTGCGGTTTCCACCAGGTGGGCCAGCCCCATTTGCTGCAATCGCTGCAGCACCTCATGCTTGTCACCTACACGACCGACCAACGTGAGCTTCACCAGCGGCACGATGCTCATAGGGCTGCAACCCGGGCAGCAAGCAGTTTCTGCTTCGCCAGTTTGGAGCGCACCACGCCGGCCCGCTCCTGGTCATCCAGGAACAAGCGAATACGTTTAATATTTTTTTGCGCGCCGGGGATCAACACACTGGAGAACAGGTTGACCCGTTGGGTCGTCGTGCGCAGGGCGAGCTTAAGCAAATACAAGCGCCGTTCCAGCAAACTGAGGCCGACCTTCTCCTGCAGTAACTGCTGATAGCTGCGAACGAAATTATCGACCCAGTGGGGCCGCGCAAGATAGCTATAGGGCACCACGTCGACATCGACGCCCTCCAGCACCGGCAAGCGCAAACCCAGCAGGTTTTCCTCTCGCACGTGTATTTTCCCCAGAGTCACCAGATCCTCGACCGCCACGTTTTTCGCGCCCAGCATGGGCAGCTGTTCACCGATAAACTGACTCAGTTCCGCAACATGCTGTCGCTTCTGTCGCACCAGTTGTTCGGCCTTCTTGGTTTCCTGCATCAACTGCTCGCGCTTCATCTCGAGGGCGGGCAGGAATCGTTGGTAGGTGCCGAGCTTTCGCTTCTGCTGGTTCAAGGAGCTCTTGTTCAGCGCCAACTTGCTCATGTCGGCCAGTACTTGTCCTTGAGGACTTGCTTGATAACGACCTCGTCGGGATCAAAGCACTGGGAGAGGATTTTCCAGCACAAATCGAGAGCTGCCTCCAGGGGCATGGCAACATCGAGGTCCATAAAATGCTGCCGGAACAGGCCGCTGAATTTCAGCAGCTTTTGGTCGTAATCGCTCAAGTCGAAGGCCATCGCCTGTTTTTGCTCCGCGTCGACACCCTCGGAGTAATAGCGAATCATCACGTTCATGATCTGGCTGTGGTCTTCACGGGTTTCCTTGCCGATTACATGTTGCTTCAGACGCGACAGTGAGCCAAAGGGATCGATCACACCGTTGTGCAGGTAAAACTGCCCTTCGGTAATATAGCCAGTATTGTCCGGCACCGGGTGGGTGACATCGTCACCGGGCATGGTAGTGACAGACAGGATGGTGACGGAACCGGCCCCCTTGAAATCACAGGCCTTCTCGTAGCGACGGGCCAACTGCGAATACAGATCCCCCATATAACCCCTATTGGAGGGGATCGACTCCATGGCGATGCCGATTTCTTTCATCGCATCGGCATAGGCCGTCATATCGGTTAGCAACACCAGTACACGCTTGCTCTCTTCCACCGCAAATTTTTCCGCCACCGCCAGCGCGAGATCGGGCACCATCAAGCGCTCGACAACCGGCTCTGAAGCCAGGTTGACGAACATCACCGTGCGCGACAGGATACCGGCGTCCTCAAAGGACTGGCGAAAAAAGTAATAATCGTCGAAGATCAGGCCGAGCCCGGCAAAAATCACCACATCGGCATCCGCCTGGACAGCCACTCGAGCCAGAAACTTGTTGTAGGGTTCACCGGACACCGAGAAGATGGGTATCTTCTGGCTCTCCACCAGACAGTTGAACACATCGATCATCGGCACCTGGGTGCGAATCATGCGCGATGCCAATACCCGGGAGACCGGATTGACGGTGGGGCCGTTGATTTCTACCTTCGGCTCGTGTGACAGGTCCGGCCCGCCGTCAGTGACCTGCCCCGAGCCATTGAATACTCGTCCAAAGATATTGTCGCTGTATATCGCACGCATGGGGGCGCCGAGAAAGCGCACCGAGGCCTGGTTAGATATCCCCTTGGCACCGGCGAAAGCCTGCAGCGATACCAGGTTGCGCTCCAGGCGAATAATCTGCGCCAGTGAGACCGTGCGACCGCCCTCTTCTATTACCGCCAGCTCCCGGTTGCGCACCCGTTTTTCCAGTTCGGGGTCATCGGGTATGCGCAGGTTGACGATATCGCCGACAATACTGACGATATCACTGTAACTGGTCAGGTACTGCTGCACGAATACGCGCTCTCTCTACTCAGGGTGAAAGCGTAGTAAGCGACGAGAACGCCCGGGTGTCAATAAAAAAGTATCAGCAACAACCGGGGTCGGGATTTTCAGGCCCCGACCCCTTCTCGATACTCTCGCCCGGTGTTCTCAACCGATATTCTCGACCTTTAGTACTGCAACCAGCCAGAGGCTTATGAGCTCAAGCCCCTGGCGGGAGCGTTACTTCTTTTTCGCGGCCGTTTTCTTTGGGGCTGCTTTCTTTTTCGCCGCCTTCTTCGGAGCTGCCTTTTTCTTCGCCGCGACCTTTTTCTTTGCCGGGGCTTTCTTCTTCGCCGTCACTTTCTTTTTGGCGTCAGCCACCAGCTTTTTCCAGGCTTTCACATTGGCATCGGTGCGCTTCTTGATGATCTCCTGCGCCTGGCTATTGGTCTTGCTCGCCATTTTCTGCAGCGTCTGCACATCCTTGCGCGCATGATCCACCAGGCGCTTGAGCTCTTTTACCACGTCGGACTTGTCATCACCCAAATTCTTGACCTCGTCGAGAAGATCCTTGAGCATTTCAAGCTGCCGCTTGGCCACATCGGAATAACCATCGATAATTGCCCTGTTGGCAGAGGCGATGGCCTCCATATTTTTACTGCCGCCCTCAAACACATCATCCAGGCTCAGACTGCCAATCTTGATATCGTCCAGATATTTCCCCAAATCCAGTTTGCCGGCCTTTTTGGCCGCCGCCTTTTTCTTTGCCGGGCTCTTGCGAGTGGCCTTGGCTTTCTTTGCTGCTGCCATGAACTATCTCCTTGCTTCACTCTCTAGCGAATAATGCCATACACGCTGTGCCATACGAACTATGCCATACAAACACACAACGCTCCGACTCGACTAACGCATACTATAATGCGCCCATTCCTGCTTCACATCATTGATTTACAGCAAAAACCCGCACACAGTCAAGCACTATTCACCGCGGCGCAATCACAATTACACCTTGATGGCCTGCAGCGCCTCCAATAGTGGCGCCGGTATGGCGACGGGCTTGCCCTTGCGCCGGTCGACAAAGACATGCACAAACTCACCGGACGCCGCCGCTTTCGCTTCACCCACGATAAATATACCGATCCCATAGCGTACCGAACTCTCGCCGAGATGCTCAACCCTCAAACCCACCTCGACTGCCTGCGGATAGGCCACAGGAGAATAATAGTTACAGGATGAGTGCACCACGTAGGCAACGGTATCACCCTGGTGGATATCGAGACCGCCGGCCTCGATCAGATAACGGTTGGCGACGCTGTCAAACCAGGAATAATAGGTCACGTTGTTGATATGACCGTAGATATCATTGTCCATCCACCGCGTAATCACGGGGTAGAATAGCGGGAAGTCGCCGTGCACGATGGGAGTTTTGTCTGCCATAAGCCCTGGCTCCTGCTTTTACTTGTGCCCTGATGATTTAATATGCGGCCCCATAGATCGCCCTGGCATCGCCCAACTCCAGCAACCGGGGATTATTGACCAGTAAACGCTGCTGTTTCATCGACTCCGCTGCCAGCAGATCGAGGTGCTTCTCTTCGATACCGACTTCCCGCAGCCGGGTGGGTAGCGCCAGACGGGCGATCAGTTCTTCAAGATAGCAGATGAACGCCTCCGCTTTAGCATTAACATCGCCGCCGACCGCGGGCAGGATCAGCTCGGCAAGCTCGGCATACAACGGCGCTGCCTCACGGGCATTAAACCGCAGCACCCCGGGCAATACCAGTGAGTTACTCAAACCATGGGCGACATGGAAATGGCCGCCGATAGGATAGGCCAGGGCGTGTACGGCGGCCACGGGCGCATTGGCGAACGCCTGCCCCGCCATCATCGCGCCGAGCAGCATTGCGGCACGGGCGTCCCGGTCTCCCCCGTCCCGCACCGCCGTGGCGATATGCGAGCTCATCAGGCCCAGCGCCTCCCGCGCCAGCATATCGGAATACGGATTCTTCCTCTGGGCACTGGTGTAGGCTTCAATAGCATGCACCATGGCATCGATACCTGTCATCGCCGTGAGAGCAGGGGGCATGCCCAGGGTCAACTCGGGGTCGAGCAAGGCCACGTCGGCCAGCAGAATGTCCGAGACCACGCCTGCCTTGGTCGTCTCGCCGGTCGTCACCACCGCGACAGCGGTCATTTCAGAGCCGGTACCGGCGGTAGTCGGAACCTGTATCAGCGGTAGTCGCCTGCCCACGATCTGGTCGACGCCGTAAATATCATCCAGCGCCACGGTCGATGCCAGCAGCACCGACACCAACTTGGCGACATCCATCGAGCTGCCCCCTCCCAGGCCGAGCACACCTTCGGCCCCGAACTCACGCCCCATTGCCGCCGCATCGAGCACAGTTGAACTCGGTGGATCCTCCCTCACCTCGGAAAATATCTCGTAACTCACGCCTCCGACATGCAAGGCATGAACCACCGGGTCGACCAGGCCCAGGGAGACCAGCACGGGGTCGGTGACCACCAGCAATTTGCCGATGCCGAGCCGACGACAGTGGGCGACCACCCCGGCAACGGCACCGAAACCGCACTCGATACAAGGGACAGCACTAAAACGGAAGTCATTCATCTCAGCCACC
>JAUXCW010000076.1 GCA_030618705.1 Gammaproteobacteria bacterium
AGTCCTGCCCTGGAAGCCCCTGTCCCTCCATCAGTATCATTTATCCGTGTCGCATTCACTTCAAACCCGACGGTCGGAAAACGCCATCACCTGATCGATAGAGGTGGCGCCGCACACCAGCATCAACAGCCGATCAAAACCCAGGGCAACGCCGGAGCAGTCCGGCAGGCCGTGCTGGTGGGCCGCCAGTAAATGGGGATCCAGGGGGATTTCCGGCAAGCCACAAGCTCGCCGTTGCGCATTATCAACATCGGCGCGGCGCTGTAGCTCAAGCGGATCGAGCAGTTCGTGATAGCCGTTGGCGATTTCCATGCCGTCGATATACAGCTCGAAGCGCTGTGCCACCGCATCGCCCTGGTCGTTCTCGGCGATGCGACTGAGACCGGCCTGTTGCCGGGGAAAGTCGTAGACGAACACCGCGCCCTCCAGCTTCGGCTCGACCAGATGTGACATCAACAGGTCCAGCCAATCGGTCCTGGCCATGCCCTGCGCCTGGATCTCCAGTTTTGACAAGGCCAGCTGCGACAGCTCATCGTCACTGGCGCGATGGGGATTCAGGCCGAGAAACTGCTCGAACAGCTCTGCATAACTGTGGTGACGAAACCGTGAAAGACCCAGTACCGCCTCGATAAGTGCCGTTGTCTCCGCCACCGCGTCCCGGCGGTCAAACCCCGGCCGGTACCATTCGAGCATGGTAAATTCCGGATTGTGCCGCGTAGCCGATTCGCCGCGGCGGAAGCATTTGCAGACCTGGTAGATCGCTCCACTGCCGGCAGCCAACAGGCGCTTCATGGCGAATTCCGGCGAGGTTTGTAAAAACCGCGGCGCATCGCCACCCGGCAATACAAAGCTGTCGAGGTGAGGCTCCGAGGCGGTGGCGCAAAGTAACGCGGGGGTATCGACTTCGAGCACATCGCGCTCGGCAAAAAACCGGCGGATCAGGGCCAGTAGCGCTGCTCGTTGCCGCAGCGCATCCTGGCTGGCGCCGGGACGCCAATCGGAGGCCATGGCGAGGGCTCAGCCCGCCTTGACCCGGCCCACATATTCCCCGTTACGGGTATCGACGCGGATGGTCTCGCCCTGCTCCAGGAACAGCGGTACCTTGACCGTCGCCCCGGTGCTGAGTCGAGCCGGTTTACTGCCGCCGGACGCGGTATCGCCCCGCACGCCGGGATCGGTTTCCACCACTTCCAGCTCAACGAAATTGGGTGGCGTGACGGATAGCGGCGCACCGTTGAACAAGGTGATGGTGCACAGATCCTGCTCTTTTAGCCACTGGGCAGCATCCGCTACCGCCGCTTTGTCCGCCTGGTGTTGTTCGTAGCTGTTCGGGTCCATAAAGTACCAGAACTCGCCGTCGTTATAGAGATACTCCATATCGTTATCCATCACGTCCGCCGCCTCGACGGATTCACCGGACTTGAAGGTCCGCTCCCAGGTCCTGCCCGACCTGAGATTGCGAAGCTTGACCCGGTTGAAGGCCTGCCCCTTGCCGGGTTTAACGATATCGTTATCCACGATGGTGCAGGGTTCACCATCGAGCATGACTTTAAGACCCAGGCGAAATTCGTTGGTAGAATAGCTTGCCATTGCATACCCCAGTTAGAGTGCTGATTGCCAAAACCGCCATGATACCCGGTTCCACAGACATTGTGCAGACTGACTGCAGCATAGCCCCGGCGGACGACGACGGCTGGCAACAACTTCTGGCCCGCGCCGTGCGTAGCCCGCGCCAGTTGCTGCAGTTGTTAAATCTGCAGCCAGACCAGCTACCACAGCTGGACGGTGCAGCGCTGGATTTCCCCCTGCGAGTGCCGCTGCCCTTTGTCGAGCGCATGACTCCGGGTGACCCGTGCGACCCCCTGTTGCTACAGGTGTTGCCCAGTGTCACTGAAAAGCTGGACCAGCCCGGCTTTACCGAGGACCCACTGCAGGAACGGGAAGCCGACGGCGTTCCGGGTATTATCCATAAATACCACGGCCGCGTTCTGCTGGTAACCACCGGCGCCTGCGCCGTGCACTGCCGTTACTGTTTTCGCCGCCACTTCCCCTACACGGACCACCAGCAGTCCACGGCCCGATGGGACAAAAGCCTGGACTATATTCGCCGGGACAGTTCGATTACCGAGGTGATTCTCAGCGGTGGCGACCCCTTGATACTGGGCAACGACCGCCTCGGCACTTTACTAAATATGTTAGATGACATTCCCCATCTGCGGCGCCTGCGCATTCACAGCCGTCTACCGATTGTACTTCCGCAACGTATCGACAGCGGCCTGTTGCAGCTACTGCGCAAAACCCGTCTGCGCAATACGGTGGTCATCCACAGCAACCACCCCGCCGAACTCGATCACCTGGTACAGCGATCACTGGGCGCTCTCGGCGGGATCGGCATCGTATTGCTAAACCAGTCCGTCCTGCTGCGAGGGGTGAATGACGACGCCAAAACTCTCGCGGAGTTGTCTGAGCGCTTATTCGACATGGGAGTATTGCCGTATTACCTGCATTTGCTCGACCCCGTCGCCGGCAGTGCCCATTTCGATGTGAACCAGTTCACAGCCCGGAAACTTTACCGGGAGCTGTTACACACTCTACCTGGCTACCTGGTGCCGAAATTAGTACGGGAGAACCCGGCGTTCCGCTATAAAACCCCCATCCCGCCCCCCTGATCCCTGGCTGGCTGAAACCGAAGTCAAGGACTAAAGTTTCAAACAGGCAAAAAATCACATTATCGGGGTCAAATGACGGATTCTGCGGAAACCATAGCACTGGATATGCCGGTTCAACACCTGGATGCCCCTCGCTTTTGCGCGGCTGACAGTCGCCGGCTGAGCGAATGGGCAGAACAATTGCCTCGCGGTGATCTCGGCAATACCTCGCACCAGCTTTTCGATGCCCTGCAGGAACTCAACAGCTGCAAACTGGAGCCGGGCTTGCGCTTTGAACTGCTCGAGGTACTGCGCCCCCTTGTCTACAGCGTATGCGGTTCCCTCGCTATTCACTATCACAACCAACCCATTGTATTGCCCACCCACGCTTTCCAGGTTTACCTGCTGTCGCAGACCATGCAATTGCAATTGGCCACGGGCTACCAGATTGTCGCCAACGATGCCCCCGCGGTAAAAAGCGGCTTTCTAAGCAAGAAGCCGAAGAACCCGGCGCTGCTTACCCAGGCGCTTCATCGAGCCATCACCGACTTGAGTTGCACCCTGTTTCGCGGCTGCCTGATCTATTCCGGGACCGGTCCGAACATTTGGCGTCAGCTGCACACACTGTATCGCTACAGCTGCAGCCAGAACGTGCAGGACCAGACCTTCAAGGACCTGGAAACCGGCCAGGTATATCCCATCAGCGTCGAACAGTGTTACATCAAGGCGCTACTGCTGGGTAGCGTTCGTAGCAATCAACTGCGACAGGAAGATCTAACTCTTTTGTTCGATTCTCTCAGCGACTGGGTCACCCGGGTGAAACTGGCGGATTTCGATAGCGCGGAAGAGGATCATATCGTCGTCAACCTGGACAGTGACGACCCCCCGGTATTCCATGCCCTGTTCGTCGAACCGGTCGACAGCAGCCACTGTCGAATGCTGGTGGTGGACGAACTGCTGCTTCACCTGAGCGACATCCTCGCGGATAAAAACCGCACCGCCCTGTCGGATGACATGATCAAACACCTGTTGATCTCCTGGAGCAGCTATACGCGGCGAACTTTCGTACGCATGGACTCCCGTGACGCCCTGCAGGTGTGTGTCGGCATGTCCAACCTGCACTATTTCAGCGCCGACAAAACAGAATTCGAGGACTTTATTCGCGGCAACGTACACCAGACATTTCAATCCGACGGGGAATCCAATCCCTTCCTCAAGCAGCAGGGGACAATGCGCCATGAGGACCGGGATTTGTGGAGCTCTCCGTTCAGGGCGGAGGCAGGAGTCGCCAACATGTCCCTGGAGTCGATTGACAACCACATTCGCAAGTACGAGAGCGAGGGCGCACAAGAGACAGCATCCCGCAGCTATGACGACCACCAGGTCGAGATGGTGAATGTCAGTGCCGGCGGCTATGCACTGGAGTGGCCCGCGGATGCCGCCGCCAGGCTTTCCAACGGCGAAATAGTGGGAATACGAGAGAATAATCACGCCAATTGGGCACTGGGGATTGTCAGCTGGATTCAGCGGTCCGGCGTGGAAGTCGCCCAGATGGGCGTAAAGCTCCTCGCACCTTCGGTGATTCCCTATGCCGCCCGCGTGGTCAATCACGGCTCGGCCGCGGCCAACGACAGCGTAGATGATTTTCGCCGGGTATTATTGCTGCCGGAAATCAAACTTATCGGCCAACCCGCCACCTTGATCACAAGCCAGGTTTATTTTTGCGAGAAACAGACCTTACAGTTGGTGCAGCAAGGGCGCCATCTGACCATACGACTGAGAAAGCTTCTCTCCGCATCCGGGGTTATCAAACAGTTTGACATTGACGTCGTCGATAAGCCCTGGCAACAGAATTACGGTAGTGAAACCGAGCGAGCCAGATTCGACGAGTTGTGGAATTCCCTCTAGTTCGCAATGCAGTAAACGCGGCCAGGGGAAACCCGACGGCGCACCAATCAGGTAGTGGAATAGAACAATGAGAATTAAAGATATCGTACGCCTGTTGATTCTGAACGAATCCCAAAACGAGGCAGAAGAGCTTACCAAACTGTTTCGCAACAGCGGCTACCCCACGCGCACCCACCGCCTGGGCTCGAAGGGTGAACTGGAGCAACTGCTGGAAGAGGACACCTGGGATCTGTTGATCAGTGACGACAGCCATGCCGAGTTCCGGCTGGCCGACGCGGTAGCGACCATTGCGGAAAAAAAGGCCGATGTCCCCGTATTGTTGTCGACCTCGAATAGTGACCGGTCGATGGCCGAGGCCATCGAGGCCGGCGTCCAGGATATGGTGGCAAAGAATGATGATAAACACCTGTTGCACGCATCATTGCGCGAAATTTCCAACCGCCGGGCGCGGCTGGACAACAACAGCATCAAGGGTGTGCTGGAGGAGTTGCAAGCGCGCTACGAGTTATTGATGGGGGGTTCACAGGATGCCATCGCCTATATCACCGACGGCATGCATGTCGACGTCAACGATGCCTATGCCGCGCAGTTCGGCTACAGCGATGCGGATGATATGGCCTGTATGCCGGTCGTCGACCTGATAGCGCCCCGTGACCAGGATAAGTTCAAGGGTTTTCTGCGGGATTACAGTCAAACCGGCGAGTCCAACACCAGGCTGGAAATTCACGGCCATCAGGAGGACGGCGAGGAAATCCCGCTCAATATGATCTTCTCCCCGGCAAGCTACGAGGGAGAGGAGTGCACCCAGATCGTTATCCGCTCCGGCGAGGGCGCCGCCAGCACCAGTGGTGGGGGGCAGGATTTTCGCGAGGGCTTTGCCGACCTGGCACAGCAATTGGTGCAGCTGAAGAACAAGCAGGTCGAAGCGTCATTGGTTTACCTGCAAGTAAAAAACCTGCTGGAACTGCGGCAGGCCGTCGGCATTCTCAGCGCCGATAGCATCCAGGCGCAGCTGCGGGAACTCATTGCAGGCAACTGTGCCGACGCACTGCTGGTCAGCCAGGTGACACTGGACGGTTACATCCTACTGCTGCCCGAGGGGGACACCAGGGCCGCCAAGCCAGCCATCGACCAATTGCGAGCCACGATCCATCAACATATTTTTGAAATCGACGGTATTACCACCCACTGCGAAACCGTGGCTGCGGTGATGACAATCAATCACAAAGCCGCCGAGCCCGCTGAACGACTGGTGAATCTGCTCTACACCGGTATCGCCGATTTGCTGCAGCAACAGGGCGAACCCGAGACCATGGTTTACACCCCTCCGGCGACGCCGATCAAACTGGGCAGCAAGGACCTGGACCTGGACGAACTCCACGAGGAGGACCGTCTCCACCTTATGTACCAACCGATTGTCAGCCTGCGCGGCGACCCTGGTGAATACTATGAGGTCACCGCTAGTTTGACGGAGACCGATGGCAGTCCGCTGGACGTGAGCCAACTGGCCGCGGGCATGCTGGACGACCGGGAGGGTTCGTTGTTTGATCGCTGGGTGATCTTCTGTGCCACCAAGCTGCTGGCACAAAAACGCACCGCCGGCAGCGGCGACACCCGCCTGCTGATCAAACTCTCTCCCAGCGCGCTTCGCGATGCAGAAATGGTCAATTGGCTCGGCATGAGCCTTAACGCCGCCGGACTCCCCGCCGAATCCCTCGCTTTCCAAATCAGCGCGGTGGAGGCCGAGGCCGCTTTAAAACTGACAGAACGCCTGTTCTGCGGCCTGAAAAAACTCGGTTGCAATACTTGCCTGGACGCCATCGATACCGCCAGGGATCGTGAAAAACTGCTGGAGCATGTCGCGCCGAGCATTGTGAAGGTATCCGAGAAGGCGGTGATCGATGCCCAGAAAGACGAAAAGGGCCGACACACGCTCAAACAGGTGTTGAACGACTCCAGCCAGGCCGAGGCCGGCACGATTGTGCCCAATGTCTGCAGTGCCGCCACACTCGCCACCCTGTGGCAACTCGGCGCGGCGTTTATCCAGGGGCCGTATTTGCAGGATCCGGCGCCGATTATGGAGTACGAATTCGCGGAAATCGCCTGATTGGAAGCAAATACGGCTTGCGGGGGATTGGCTCGGGCCGATCAGCGGCGCGACGAGTCTTAACAAATTGCCATCGATATTAACCGGCCCCCTCGGCCGTTGCCGGGGTCTCCCGGTCTGAAAACCCGAGCAGGTAGAGGATTCCGTCCAGGCCCAGCGTCGATATCGACTGTTCCGCCGACTCCACCACGACCGGCTTGGCGCGAAAGGCGATACCGAGACCGGCGATGGACAGCATCGGCAAGTCATTGGCGCCATCCCCCACGGCAATGACCTGGTCGAGCAGGATATTCTCCCGCACTGCCAACTGCCGCAACAACTCTGCCTTGCGCTGTCCGTCGACCACTTGCCCGGTGACGTTGCCGGTGACCTTGCCGTCGATGATCTCCAGCTCATTGGCAAATACGTAGTCAATCCCCAGCCGCTGTTGCAGGTAGCGGCCAAAATAAGTAAACCCCCCCGAAAGAATGGCGGTTTTATAGCCCAGTTTACGTACCGTCGACACCAGGTGCTCCGCGCCCTCGCTCAGGGGAAGCTGCCGGGCCACTTGCTCCAGCACCGCTTCGTCGAGCCCCTTGAGCAGGCCCACTCGCGCCTCGAAACTCTCTCGAAAGTCTATTTCGCCTCGCATGGCGCGCTCCGTAATGGCCGCCACCTGTGGCCCGACACCCGCCGCGGCGGCCAGTTCGTCGATCACCTCGGCCTCAATCAGGGTCGAGTCCATATCAAAAGCGAACAGGCGGCGATTTCGGCGAAAGACATTATCCTCCTGATAGGCGATATCCACATCCATCTCAACGGCAATTTCCAGTAATTCCCGGCGAATGACGGCCGGGTCATCCAGCGGACCACGGGCGGAGATTTCGATACAGGCCTTGCTATTGGCGGGCAGCTCCCCCAGGGGAATTCGACCTGACAAGCGCTCAATACGGTCTATATTCAAAGAATTGCGGGTGATAATAGAGGTGATTTTGGCCAGGTGCCGCGCCGATAATTTCCGCGCTAACAGCGTAATAATGTGGCGAGGCTTACCCTGCCCGGCGACCCAGGCAGCATAGCTGGCTTCATCGATTGGGGTAAACCGGGCGTGGAGCCCAAGCTCATGGGTGCGATACAGCACCTCCTTGAGCACGGGTGAAGACTCGGCATCGGCAGGCACTTCGATAAGAATACCCAGTGACAAGGTGTCGTGAATAACCGCCTGGCCGATGTCCAGAATCTGGATTTCATCGCGACACAGTATGTCGGCGATAGAGGATGTCAGCCCTGGTTTATCGGTCCCGGACACATTGATTAATATGACTTGACGCAAGGCGGCTCTTCTCGTGTGGTGTAAGGAATAAAACCTGCATTCATTACACTACACTATATAATGCGCTGTCCACGGGGCTTTTTGTAACGCCAGACGATCCACGCGAATACTGGCACAGGAATTTAAAGGACACTATTTTGCACTGGTACTTATCCCAATCCCTCGGCATGAGGCTTTCCCTTGCCTGTGCCGGGGTCTCCGCCCTGCTGGTGGTTTTTCTGGTCTCACTCGCCACGGCGACTTCTCCTCGCAACTCACTGGTGGATCAGAGCGGTACCATCATCGTCGATCAACTTGCCGAGGGCGCTGCCGGGTATATTGTCGAGCAGGACAATCTCGCCCTGCAGGCGCTGTTAAGCCAGCTGACCAGCAAGCCGCTCATCGCATTTGCCAGCATCGCGGATGCCGATCACAAAATACTGGTGGAGAGCGGTTCCGGCGCCTTCTACCCCAAGACCATGCGCCGATTCAGCACGACAGTCCGACTTCACGACAGCGTCGTCGGCTATGTCGAGATGTATATTGCCGGGGCCGCATCACCGGCGATGTCCGCCGTGCTGGTACTGATCCTGGGAGTCCTGGTGTTCTCCCTGGTCCTGCTGTTTGTATTGCTTCGCCTCAAGGCGCTGGACCAGGCGCTACAGCGCATGTCCCGGACCCTGGGCAACGTGTTGCCCGGAGAGTCGCCCGGCGAGTCGGTGAAATCCGTGGCCGATATTCACGGCGTCTGCGAGGCGATGCAGCAACTGGTTCCCCTGCCCATGCCGGAAGCAGCGCGCAAACGGGCCGTGCTGGCCCTGCGCCTGCCGCAACTCGCCGATGATCGGCTCGATCCACAGCAACTGGCAGCACAGCGTGCACGAGTGGAGCAGGTAGCGAAAAGCTGGCAGGGAACTATCCGGGACTGTGCCGACGGCTGGCAGCTACTCTTTACCACCGGCAGTGATACCGCTCTGCGCGTACTCGCCGGCGCCTGTTTTCTGCAGCAAGCCCTCGATCCGGCTACAGACTATGCCATGGCGGTGAACCTGGAAGCGGACGCCGCCGGGGAGCAAGACAGCACCTTGCGTGGTTTTAACTGGCAGCGACTCTGTGACAATGCCCACCAGGCGGCCACGGTGGATAACGCTGTAATGCTCACCCGCCTGGCGCTGTGCGACAACGGCGTCAACCAACGGGTCACCGTGGAGCAGGACGAGTCCGGGGAATACCGGATCACCGGCTTTGGCGAGGAAGTGGCCTGTCTGGTCGGCGAGCGGGTGTCGACAAAAAAACCTGCCGTCCTGGCTGAGAGTGGACTATCGGTAGCGTCCTGAGCCGCACCACTGCTTACTTCCGCTCCACCTCAACCCTGTCCACCTTCTGGAAACCACGGGGCAGCTTGTTACCGCGACGCCCTCGTTCGCCCTGATAGTGTTCCAGGTCGGATAGCTTCAGCCTCAGATAGCGCTGTCCGGCATAGACCATCAACACATCTCCCGGGCTCAGGACAGCCAGGGCCACCACGAATTCCGAGCGCTCCGCCACGCGGGCCGAGGGGATATTGATAATTTTATTACCCTTGCCCCGGGACAATTCGGGCAGCTCCGCTATCGGGAAAGCCAACATGCGGCCCTCGTTGCTGATTGCCACGACCCGATCCTGTTCGAGGTCGTCGATCCTCATGGGCGGTAAGACGCGGCTGCCCCTGGGCAGGCTGAGCACCGATTTCCCCGATCGATTCTTGCTCTGCAAGGCGCCCAGCCTGGTGACAAAACCATAACCGGCATCGGTTGCCAGCAGGCAGCGCTGGTCTTCATCCCCGAACAACATTCCCTCGAAGGTCGCCCCCGAGGGGGCATTCAGGCGCCCCGTCAGCGGCTCGCCCTGACCCCGGGCAGAGGGCAGGGTATGGGCGAGCACGGTGTAGGCCCTGCCGGTGGAGTCCAGCATGACGATTTTCTGGTTGCTGCGCCCGCGGGCGGCGAAGCGGTAGGCATCGCCGGATTTGTAGCTGATACTGGCGGGATCGATTTCGTGGCCCTTGCCGGAGCGAATCCAGCCCTTCTCCGAGACGATAACGGTCACCGCCTCGGTGATGATCAGCTCGTCTTCGCTAAAGGCCCGGGAATCCTCCCTGGCGATGATCGGGGAACGACGCTCGTCGCCGTACTCCTCGGCCACGGCTTTCAACTCTTTTTTCATCAGGGTCTTCATGCGCGCATCGGAGCCGAGGGTCTTTTCAATCGAGTCGCGCTCATCACATAGTTCGTTCTGCTCGGTTCTGATCGCCATTTCTTCCAGTTTGGCGAGGTTGCGCAGTTTCAAATCGAGGATGGCATCCGCCTGCACATCGGTAATGCCGAAGCGCTCCATCAGCGCCAATTTGGGCTTTTCCTCCTGGCGGATGATAGCGATTACCTCATCGATATTGAGGTAGGCGATCAACAAGCCGTCGAGTAAATGCAGCCGCTTGAGAATCTTCTCCAGCCGGTAGCCGAGCCGGCGCCGAATCGTCTCCTTGCGAAAACTGAGCCATTCCCGCAGGATCACCAGCAGGTTCTTGACCCCGGGCCTTCCATTGATGCCGATGATATTGAGATTGACGCGATAGTTTTTCTCGAGGTCGGTGGTGGCGAACAGGTGCGCCATCAGGGCCTCGGTATCGACCCGATTGGAGCGGGGAATAATCACCAGCCGGGTTGGGTTCTCGTGATCTGATTCGTCGCGCAGGTCTGCCACCATGGGCAGCTTCTTCGCCTGCATCTGCCGGGCAATCTGCTCCAGCACCCTGGCGCCCGACACCTGGTGCGGCAGGGCGTTGATCACCACGTCGCCCTGCTCCAACTGGTAGATAGCCCGCATTTTCAGGCTGCCGCGACCGCTCTCGTACATCGCCAGGATATCGCTCCGGGGGGTGATGACCTCGGCATCGGTGGGGAAATCCGGCCCCTGTATGTACTCACACAGCTCACTTACGGTGGCTTTGGGAGACTCCAGTAGATGAATGCAGGCCGCCACCACCTCGCGCAAATTGTGTGGGGGAATATCTGTGGCCATACCGACGGCAATACCCGTTGTGCCATTGAGCAGCACATGTGGCGCACGGGCCGGCAGCACCGTGGGCTCCTCCATGCTGCCGTCGAAATTAGGAACCCAGTCGACCGTGCCCAGCCCGAGTTCGGACAGCAGCACCTCGGCAATTGGCCGGAGGCGCGCCTCGGTGTAGCGCATGGCCGCGAAAGACTTGGGGTCATCCGGCGAGCCCCAGTTGCCCTGGCCGTCGATCAAGGGGTAGCGATAACTGAAAGGCTGGGCCATCAATACCATGGCCTCATAGGCCGCGCTGTCTCCGTGGGGATGATATTTGCCGATGACGTCACCAACGGTGCGGGCGGACTTCTTGTGTTTGGAACTGGCCTTGAGGCTGAGTTCGCTCATGGCGTAAATGATGCGGCGCTGTACCGGCTTCAAACCGTCGCCGATATGGGGCAGCGCCCGGTCGAGAATGACGTACATGGAGTAGTTCAGGTAGGCCTGTTCGGCGTACTGCCGCAGGGCGACGTTTTCAATGTGTTCCAGGTTTTCTGCCACGTTTACCGCTGTCCCCTTCAATGTCGACTTTGTAGATGGCTGCGAAGCATAGCACCGGCAACCACCCAGTGCCACGACAGCGAAGCACGCAGACAGCCGGGGGCCAGCAAAGGACTACCGGGCACCGGTTCGCTACTCAATACACAGTAGAATGGCACTTACTTAAGAGCAAAGCAGACAAGACAATGCATTTATATTATTGCAGTTGAGCAAGGAACCGGGGCTCCCAGCCCAGGACTCGCCGTGAATACGTCCATGTAGGCTCGGGCGCCGGGTCCAACCGGCGCACGGTCCTGCTCTGGAAACCCCGGTTCCTCCGTCAATATCGCTTTAGTAAGTGCC
>JAUXCW010000010.1 GCA_030618705.1 Gammaproteobacteria bacterium
CGGGGTATCCCCGGATAAATAACCGTAGAGCTTGCCCCACTCCCGCCGTTCGACCACCATCACGCTTTCCGGGTACTGCGCAGGGGAGAGAAAAGGCAGCGTCAGCCAGTGAAAATCGACGCCGGTGATATCCCTGTTACCGACCTGCAACAGGATTCGCTGCACCGTGTGAATACCCGGCGGCAGCCCCGCTGTCGCGACTTGCTCCACGGGCACATCCTCCCGCTCCCGGACCTGGCCGACAACGGTAATCGCCGGGCTGCCCGGTAACTGGTAGCGGGCTTCCATCACCGCTGCCGGCCAGAAATGCGCAAACCCCCGCACCAGCAACAGCAGCATCAAGCCGCCGACCGCGATGACGCTGATGGTTACCGCCACCGCATTGAGCCAGACATACGGCTCGCCGCTGCGCCACCAATCCCTGAGCGAGTAGCCCTTCTCCACCTCAAAGATCCCCGTACTTTTTGCGCAGACGCTGACGCACGATCTCTGCGATGGCATTCACCACGAAGGTGAAGGCAAACAATACAAACGCCGTCAGGAACAATACCCGGTAGTGGCTGCTGTGTACTTCCGCCTCCGGAATTTCCACCGCCATATTCGCCGCCATGGTGCGCATACCCTCGAAGATATTGACATCCATAATCGGGGTGTTACCAGTGGCCATCAACACGATCATGGTCTCGCCCACGGCACGGCCAAGACCGATCATCAATGCGGAAAAAATCCCCGGGCTGGCGGTGGGCAGGACCACACCGGTGAGGGTTTGCCAGGGCCGTGCGCCCAGGGCCAGCGAGCCCATGGTAAGATGCCTCGGCACCGAAAAAATCGCATCTTCGGCAATGGAAAATACCGTGGGGATCACCGCAAAACCCATGGCGATGCCGACCACTAGTGCGTTGCGCTGATCAAAACCGACGCCCAGGTCCTGGGTCATCCACGCCAGGACATCGCCGCCAAATATCGCCCGCTCGATGATGGGCGCAGTACGGAAACACAGCCAGGCAGTCAGCAACACCACCGGCAACAGTATCGCCGCCTGCCAACCATAGGGGATGCGGGCGACCAGGGGCATGGGTAGTTTGTGCCATATCAGGGCCGCGAGCAGCGTGGCCAGGGGCAACGCCAGCAGCAAACTGATTACGCCGATCATATGGCCTTCCATAAACGGCGCGAGCCAGAGTCCGGCGAGAAAACCCAGTATCACCGTGGGCAGCGCCTCCATCAATTCGATCAGCGGTTTCACCCTGGCGCGCATGGCCGGCGCCATGAAATAGGCCGTGAATATCGCCGCACACAGGGCCAGGGGCGCGGCAACCAGCATGGCATAGAAGGCGGCCTTGAGCGTACCGAAGGCCAGAGGCATCACACTCAGCTTGGGCTCGAAGTCATTATTGGCCGCCGTGGACTGCCAGACGTAGTCGGGCTCCGGATAAGCCTCGTACCAGACCTTGCCCCACAGGGCACTTAGCGATATCTCGGGGTGCTCGTTCTCGATCTGCCAGGTCGCCAATCGGCCATCGGCGGTTTCGAGCAGCAGCAGGTCGGCCCTTGGCGCCAGGTTCATGGTCACTACCGAATGGTCCGTTAGCTGCCTTGTCAGCAGTCGACGCGTCGCCGTGGCATGGAACAGACTGGCGGAGCCGCCGGCATCGAGGGTGATAAAGCCCTTGCGTCGTTGTTCTACTGCCAATTGCTGCAAGCTTCCCCCGCTCGTCTCGAAACTCCGCACCGGCACCAGGCGGTCGACATCCCCTGCGGCGCCCGCCTCCCGCACAAAAAACCACTGTGTCGCTATACCCCCACTGTCCACGCTGATAAGTGATTGCCCGCCGAGCAACCAGGCGATATCACTAATGGCGCGGGTATGCCCAGGCATACTGATTGCGACCCCGCCCTCGGCAAAGCGATCGACAACGACCAGGGCGCCGTTTTTATCGAGTAGGAACAAGCGGCGCAGATCGGGTGATATCAATATCTTACGAGCCGGCGGCATTCCCAATAAAGGGGACGCAACCCTTTTATTTCCTTTATTAAAAAGGGTTGCGTCCCCTTTATTGCTAAAAAGGGTTGCGTCCCCTTTATTGAAAAGGGTTGCGTCCCCTTTATTGCTTTTTTGTATCGACAGGCTACGGGTTTCAGTCCCGGACTGCCCCACCAGCAGCGCCGAGGATTCACTCTCCCCGATGCCGACGGTGGTCACGGCACGGTGCTCGAACAGGGGGATGGAATGGCGGCCGTAGGGGAACTCGATCCGGGGTGCTATCAATTTTTCGCCATCGGCATAGCTAACGATGTAGGAGTGGCGCAGCAGAAGCGCCGAACCGTCTGACAAGCCCAGCGCCATCAGGCCGCTGCTTTCGCTATCCAGCGCAAAGCTGGCAATGTGAACCCCGGAAGGGATGGGCAGGGTCTCGGCCGCCAGTACCTCGCCGTCGTCCACGGTAAAAAATATCGCCACTCCACTCCGGCTTAAACGAAACCCGGTTTCGCCCTGCTCCCCGGTGGCGATATAGAGCGACGCTCCGGCCTCGGCCAGCGGCAGCGAATACTCGTGTCCGGGGGTGATTTTGGCGCGCTCGAACAGGGGCACCACTTCGTAGACGAGATAGAAGGCAATCAACAGTACGGCGGCGATTACGCCCAGGCCGCCGACGCCGATCAACCAGGCGGCGCCCCGATCGAGTAGTTTACTGATCGCCCGGGAACGCCGCACCGCGGGGGACGCGAACAGCGACTCGATAGGGTTTTCGCGCAGTGGCGGCGAAGCTTGACTCATCCCCGGGACTTTATGACATTTTTATGACAAGTAAATGACAGTCAGGGCTGGAGTCCCAGTTGCTCCAATTGCCGGTGGATAACATCGGCGGGCAGGGGAATATAGCCATCCTTGACCACGACCTGCTGGCCCGTCCGCGACAATATCATCCTGAGGAACTCCCGCTCCAGGGGCGGTAAGGACCGGTTCGGCGCCTTGTTGATATAGACGTAGAGGTAGCGGGAGAGAGGATAGGCGCCGGACGCGGCATTTTCCGCCGTGGCCGCAACATAGTTGCCCTTCTCCCCGAGCGGTACCGCCCGCACGCTCGCTGTCCGATAGCCGATACCGGAATAACCGATGGCCCCGATGGAGGTGGCCACGGATTGCACCACCGAGGCCGAGCCCGGTTGTTCGTTGACGGTATTTCTAAAGTCGCCCTGGCAAAGTACCTGTTGTTTGAAATAGCCGTAGGTTCCGGAGGCGGAGTTGCGGCCGAACAGGCGAATATCCCGACGCTGCCAGCGACCACCCGACTCCAGTTGCCCCCAGGATCGAATTTCCTCCGCCGCGCCACACCTGCGGGTGCTGGAGAAAACAGCATCCAACTGCCGCAGGGTAAGCCCCGGAACGGGATTATCCTTGTGAACGTAGACGGCGAGCGCGTCAATAGCCACCGGCACCGCCGTGGCGGGGTAGCCATGACGGCGTTCGAAGGCCTGCACCTCATTCTGGGTCATCCTGCGACTCATTGGGCCCAGGTTGGATGTTCCCTCGGTCAACGCCGTCGGCGCGGTAGACGAGCCGGAAGCCTGAACCTGGATATTGACCCCGGGGTAGTAGTGTTTGAACGCCTCCGCCCAGAAGGTCATCATATTGGCCAGGGTATCCGATCCGGCACTGGAGAGCGTGCCGGACACGCCAGCGGTCTTCTTGTAGCGCGGCAGATCCGGGTCCACCCTGACCGCGGCGTACACGGTAGCGCTCCCATGCAAAACAAGGATGGCGAGGGCGACGCCGAAAACCTGCCGTGTGTTCATTGTGCACTCCCGTTTATTACAAATAACTTATTACAAACAACAGGGATGCTAACGGGGGTTTATGACAGGAAGATGAAACCGGGGGTATCGCGACGACAAACGCCGCCCGCACTCAGGCCGCCCGGCGACACACGCGGTGGGCGGGAAAAACACAGCGAAACACACTGCCCACGCCCGGCTCGCTGCTGATCTCCAGGGCGGCATCGTGCCGCAACAGCGCATGTTTAACGATGGCCAGGCCCAGGCCGGTGCCCCCCGAGTCCGTGGAGCGGCTTTTATCGACCCGGTAGAATCGCTGTGTCAGGTGGGGAATATCGGCCTGATCCACGCCAACACCGTTATCCTCGACTTCAAACAATGCTTCCTCGCCGCGCAGATACCAACGAATGTGTATATCACCACCGGCCGGGGTGTATTTACAGGCGTTGACCACCAGGTTGCCGAAGGCACTGTGAATTGCCGTCTCCTCTCCCAGCAATTGTTGCCTGGCATCCAGCTCGACATGAAATGCCAGTTCCTTGCCGACACTGCACCGGGCATCGTCTACCAACATGGTTACCAGCGCATTGATATCGATCAGGCCGCGCCCGTCCGATGGCGGCTCCGACTCGAGCCGTGACAACAGCGTGATATCGGATACCAGAGCCTGCATGCGGTTGCTCTGGGACTGCATTTGCGCGAGAGCTCGCTGCAGGGTAGCTTCCGGCACCCCGCCGGGCATACTCGCCAGGGACTCGAGATAGCCATTGATCACGGTAAGAGGCGTGCGCAACTCATGGGAGACATTGGCAATAAAATCGACTCGCATACGCTCGAGCTGGTCGATCATGGTGATATCGCGGATAAACAGCAATCGGTTGCCCTCGCCGAACACCGTGATCTCTACGCGAAGGCGCAGGGCAGTGTTGGTCGGAGAGGGAATTTCCAGCGCAGAGTCATAGTCACCGGACTGGAAATAACGGACAAAATTCGGATCCCGCAACAGATTGACCAGCAAATTACCCTGGTCTTGCGGACAACGTACGCCGATAAATCGCTGTGTGATTGTATTGCACCAGATGATGGCGCCTTGCCCGTCGACCATCATCACGCCGTCGGACAGCGAGGCCGCACCCTCGGTAATTATGTTAGCCGCCTCCTGCAACAGCTCGAGCTCTACCCGCTGCCGCCTTTGCCGGTGATAGAGTTTATCGAATACCCGCGCCCAGACGCCGTTGCTCTCCGGCGGATCCGGTTCCGGCTCGGCGCTAAGCCAGGCAGACAGCCGGGCAAGCTGTAGCGCTTGCCACAGCGCATACAACAGTATTCCCAGCGCCGCGCCTGGCCAGACATGGCCGAATGACCAGCCGATGGCGGCGCCGACCAGGGCAAGCGCGATAACGCGGGTGAGCTCGCGAACAAAATCGCCGGTGGATATCACTGGTCGGCTGAGAACCGATAGCCCGCGCCACGCACGGTTTGGACAAATTCGCTGCAGTCCTGAACCAGTGAGCCGGCGGACTGCAACACCTTGCGCAAACGGCGTATATGCACGTCGACGGTTCGCTCCTCTATATACACGTTTCCTCCCCAAACCTGGTCCAGCAACTGGCTTCGATTATAAACCCGCTCCGGGTGATCCATAAAAAAATGCAACAAGCGATACTCGGTGGGGCCCATCTCGATCAAGTGCTCGCCGATATGGACGCGGTGGCTCACCGGGTCGAGTTTTAGCTCGCCGAATTGCAGGGTCTCGTCTTTCTGGCCGAATTCGGTACGACGCAGCAAGGCGTTGATGCGGGCGATCAGCACCCGAGGGGAAAAGGGTTTGGTGATGTAATCATCGGCACCGGAATCGAGGCCGTGGATTTTATTGTCCTCCTCCGAGCGTGCGGTGAGCATGATTACCGGCACCCCGGCCGTGGACTGGTCGCGCTTCAGCCGCCGCAGCAGCTCGACGCCACTGGTGCCGGGCATCATCCAATCGAGCAACACCAGGTCGGGCCGACTATCGACGATAACACCGTGCGCCTGCACCGCGTCCTGGGCCTCGAGGCAATCGAAACCGTTCATTTCCAGAGACATCCGCACCATCTCGCGAATTGGCGCCTCGTCATCCACGATCAATATGCTCGCTGTTACATCAGACATGATTTCATCATCACCTGCTTATCACGTGACACATAAATAGTCCGCCTTTGTTACAGTAACGTGACTAATCAAAAACAATCGTCTTGTTTCCGTGCACCATAACACGATCCTCGAGGTGGGCGCGCAAGCCCCTGGCCAGTACTTTTTGTTCGACATCCCTCCCCAGGCGGATCATGTCGTCGACGCTGTGGCGATGGCTCACCCGAACCACGTCCTGCTCCAGAATAGGTCCCTGGTCCAGCACTTCCGTCACATAGTGACAGGTTGCGCCAATCAGTTTTACGCCGCGTTCATAGGCGCGTTGATAGGGCCTGGCGCCGACAAATGACGGCAGGAAGCTGTGATGAATATTGAGCATCTTGCCGTAATAGCGCTGACACATTTGCTCCGGGATGATTTGCATAAAGCGCGCCAGCACGATGACCTCGCCCCCGCAGCTGTCGATAATCCGGTCGATTTGCGCAAATGCCGCCGATTTATCCGTCACGTCCATCTCCACCCGGTGGTAGGGAATCCCATGCCACTCCACCATGCCGCGCAATTGCTCGTGGTTGGATATTACGCCGCTGATCTCACAGGGCAGCTCACCACTGTGCCATCGATGCAATATGTCGGCCAGGCAATGGGAGGCCTTGCTGGCAAGCAGTACCAGGCGGCGGCGCTCGGCGGAGTCCCGCAGTTGCCACTGCATTCCGTATTGCGCAGCGAGATCGGCAAAGCCCCCGCGAAACTCCTCAAGGCTGATGTCGAGAGAATCCGCGAGGATTTCATTGCGCATATAAAACCAGCCGGTCTCGCGATCCGAGTGATAGCTCGCCTCGCTCAACCAGCCGCCGGACTCCGCGATATAACGGCTGACTCCGGCCACTATCCCCACCCGGTCGGGGCAGGAAATCACCAATCGATAGCTATGATCCATAGAAAACCCCACAGCGTCCGTCCATTTTTCATCCCCCATGCATGTGATACCATTCGGCGCTTGCTCCAATCATAGCAATCCACCAGCGCGCACAAAAGAGGCGGCATGAAAGGACTACCGGTCATAGCCTTGCTGGCGATCCTGCTGTCAGCTTGCGGGCCCCAACAAAATCCCGCCACCGCACCAAACCCGGCAGAGCAAAGCAACGCCGAATCGATTGAATCCGCCGCCCAAATCGAGTGGCTGGAAACCGGCGACCTCGGTGCTATTCGCGAGCGCGGGGTCTTGCGCATCCTCACGCACCTGGGCGAAGGGTATCACCTGCCCCGCAGCGACTACCCTGTCAGTATGGGCCGCCAGTGGTTAAAGCGGTTTGCCAAGCAACAGGGCCTACGGGTCCAGGTCGTCGCCGTTGAGACCTTCACCGACCTGATTCCCGCACTGCTCGAGGGGCGCGGCGACGTCATCGCCAACAATTTCACCGCGCTGGCAGAGCGTAAAACCCAGGTCCTCTTCACCCGGCCGCTCGACCGCACCCGTGCCTACCTGGTCGCTCCGGTGGCGACACCGGTATCCGCTGAATCCGGTCTCTCCGGCATGACCCTCGCCGTACGTCGCGGCACCTCATTCGAACAGCCCGCCGCCAACCTCAGCACCCAGTATGACGACCTGAGCATCGAATATGTCGACGACCATTTGAGCAACGAGGACATACTCGACCGCCTGGTCGAGGGCGCATTCGACCTCGCCATTGCCGACGGCAACTACCTGAAAACCGCCGCTCACTATCGCAAGGATTTCAAGGCGGTATTCCCGGTCAGTGTCAGTCGCGATATCGCCTGGGCTGTGCGACCAAATGCCACCACCCTGCTCAGTGAACTCAATCGTTTTATCAGCACGGGGAAGCTGGCCAGCCCCGGCGAACTGCGCTCCCAGGGAGACCTCGACCAGATCCTGCAGCGGCGGGTACTGCGCGTGGCGATGCACAACACCATGGCGAGCTATTTTCTCTGGCGCGGCGAATTGTATGGCTTCGAATACGAATTGGCCAAACATTTTGCCGACGAGCGACAGTTGCACCTGGAAGTTCTGGTGGCCGATAATCACCATGAACTGATGGATTTACTGCGCAGGGGCAAGGCCGACATCGCCGCCGCTTTCCTCACCCCGACACTCTGGCGGGAGACCATCAATATAGCGTTCTCAAAACCCTACCACTATGCCAGCGAGGTCCTTGTAAGCCGCCCCGACGCCCCGATCGAATCCCTGGATACAATCAATAACCGCGCCATTGTGGTGCGCCGCTCCAGCTCCTACTGGCAGACATTGCAGGACCTCGTACCCCGGGGGCATATTCTCAATATCGTGCCGGCCGGGGAAAACCTGGACACCGAACAACTGATAGACCAGGTGGGCCGGGGAGAAATCGACCTGACGGTCTCCGACAGCCATATCCTTTCCCTGGAGCTTACCTGGCGCGATGACGTCAACGCCGCCCTCAGCCTGACCGGCCCCCGGCCACAATCCTGGGCGGTACGGGAAAACAATCCGCAATTATTGCAGGCGGTCAATGAATTCCTGACGCGAGAATACCAGAGCGAATTCTACCAGGAAACCTACCATCGCTATTTCCAGGCAAGCCACACTGCCCCACGCCTGGAGCAACAAGGGGCGCTCATGCAGGAATCCGGGGCAATATCGCCCTATGATGATTTGATCCAGCGCTATGCGCAGCAGTATGGCTTCGACTGGTTACTGCTCGCGGCGCAGGTTTACCAGGAGAGCCGGTTTGATCCCGCCGCCACCTCGTGGTCCGGGGCCACTGGGCTGATGCAGGTATTGCCGCAGACGGCGCGCTCGCTGGGCCTGCTCGATATTCAAAATGTAGAGACAGGCTTGCATGCCGGGGTCAAGTACCTGGCCTGGCTATACCAACAGTTTGATCCCGGCCTGGCCGAGGAAGACCGAATGTGGTTCAGCCTGGCCTCCTATAACGCCGGCATCGGCCACCTCCGCGATGCCAGGACGCTGGCCCGACGCCTGGGAAAAAATCCCGATCAGTGGTTCGGCGAGGTCGAGGCCGCGATGATCTTGCTGTCCCGGCAAAAATACGCACGCGGCGCCCGTCACGGTTATGTTCGCGGCATGGAACCGGTTCAGTACGTACTCAATATACGACAACACTACCAGACTTTCAGTGAGCTGCAATTGCCGCAACGCACGACACAAGCCAGCGCACCCTGATGGTTTACGGCGCGGCTTGCGCCCGCTGACTTCCAGTAAGTTATTGATTTTTATGGATTCCAGCCTGCGCCAGGATAGGGGTCCTGTTCGAAAACGTGAGTTCTCTGGCGAGCACCAAACTAAGCCTCTGAACCCGGCATGAAGAACTATTTAGATCGCTTCATTATCAAAAAAACACTTTTTAGCGCAAATTTGTATAAAAATACTCTACTCCTATCCACCAGCCCACGGATTGCGGGCTGTGGCCGTTTTAGTCTAAACAAGCAGCCCGCGCCAGGGAAATATCCTGCTCGTCCGCGGGTCGACTTCGGTAGCCGCCCATGGTTAACTAAACACTCCAGGAAAACATTTTATGTCTATTGAACAAATCTCGCACAATCGCACCACCCTTCTCATCCCCGCAGGCGGAACAGTCGATACGTCCAGGCGAGGAGTTCTTTTCAGAGTATCCCATCAAGTTCCGGTATTTCGCTCCTGGGCGTGTGCCGGACTCGAGCATGTGTGTATAACACCTGTATAAAAAAAGGAAATCAAAATATGAAAAGACAGAAACGCGATATGAAAGACCGGGCCTACCACAAAGGTTACCACGCCGGCCTGTCCGGCAGGGCCAAGGATCAATGTCCCCACGCGAGTGGCGAGACACGACAACAATGGCTTGGCGGCTGGAGTGAAGGCCGCAACGATAGCTGGGATTCCCTGTGCGGCGTATCCGGGCTCAGCAATATCGTCCAGCACGAAATCGCCTGAGCTCCGGCTGATTAAAACAGCTGGCTAACTGTTTTAATCAGTTCACACGCAGAACGATAACCCCGCCTTCCGGCGGGGTTTTTGCTTACAGCCCCACATAAGCCCTGATTGTCCGGGTCGACTACGCCAGATCGGTGCGGGATAAATTCGCCAGCTCCCGCAACACGACAGAGTACATGGTGAATTCGGTGGCCGGCGCGGCTTTCAGCATCGCCAGAGCGCTACACCAACGGTCGACCAGCGGCTGCCTCGCCGCCATCCAGTTAGCCAGGCACCCCCCCACATCTCCCTTGTCGGCATGCTCGCAGTTAAGCACCTGTATGGTGATTTTTTTCTGCTCAGAGGAGATATCGTCGATCAGGCCTTCACGGGCAATCGCCTGCCAGTGGTTCTCGACATTGATTTCGTAGACCTTCCTGCTGTATTCCGTCAGCCCCAACTCTTCGCCAATCAGAAAATAGAGCTGGGCAATATCCAGCGTAGCTCCGGAAACTTTTTGCGCCGCATCGGCAATATTTAGCCCGGCAATCAGCACGGGGCCACCGGCCACAAAACTGGCCAGCCTTTCATCGACGCCCCCCTCGATATAATCGTTATAGGAGTCGAGCCAGAATGCCTCCATGGACCCCTGCAGGAACATGGAAAGGTTTTCCCAGATTTCTAACACGCTCGCGGACAGGGTTTCAATTTGCTCCGCCAGCGGCTTTTCCAGTCGTTGGTTACGCAAAAACCAACGAGTCGCCCCGCGCAACAAGCCAGCGGTCCGGTCCAGCATCTGATGCTGTATCTCGGAGCCGACCTTGAAATCGAGATCCGCTACACCATCGAAAAACTCCGTGAGCCGGAATACCTGGCTGGCAAACACATAGCCACGCGCAATGGCGTCATCGTCGGCACCGTTGGACTCACGCATACGATGAGCAAAGGTAATACCACCCCGGTTGATCATATCGTTGGCTATTCGCATGGCGACGATTTCAGGCTGTAATCGATGCTGCTGCAACTCCTCACCATAGCGTTCGGCCATGGCCTGGGGGAAGGCATCGAGCACCGACAGAGCGATGACAGGATCACCAGGAATAGTGCTTTTGGCCAGCGATTCCTTCAACTGTGCCTTGCTGTAGGCAGACAGCACCGCCAACTCGGGCCGGGTAAAGCCTTTGCCGACACTGCGACGCTCGCGCAGGGTTTCGTCATCGGGGATAAATTCCAGCCCCCTGTTTAGCTCGCCACTGGCGCTGAGGGCCTGGATAAATCGAATGAACTCCTCCATGCCACGGCCGGCCCGCGAGTGCGCCACGCTAAGCGCCTGGGCCTGCTGGTCACTTTCATCGAGCACCAGTTGGGCGACCTCGTCGGTCATGCTGGCCAAGAGCAGATTGCGCTGCTTGATCGTCAGGTCTCCGCTGCGGACACAATCATCCAGCATAATCTTGATATTGACCTCGTGATCCGAGCAATTGACGCCACCGGCGTTATCGATAAAGTCCGTATTGACCGCACCGCCTGCCAGCGCATACTCGACCCGTGCCAATTGCGTCATACCCAGGTTGCCGCCCTCCCCCACCACCCGGGCCTGTAACTCCCTGGCGTTGATTCGCACCGCGTCATTGGCCTTGTCGCCGACATCGGTATGGGTCTCGCTACTGCTTTTGACGTAGGTGCCGATACCACCGTTCCACAGCAAATCCACCGGTGCCACCAGCAACGCCTTGATCAGTCGATCCGGGGTAAGCCTGGCTTCGGCGATACCGAAACGGTCCTGCATCCGGGGTGTAATGACAATGGACTTTGCACTGCGCAGGAATACGCCTCCGCCCTCGGATAACAGGGATTTGTCGTAGTCACGCCAACCGGAGCGCGGCAATTCGAACAATCGCTCTCGCTCCTTGTAGCTCACAGCGGGATCCGGGTCGGGATCGATAAAAATATGCATGTGGTTAAAAGCCGCGATAAGCTGAATATGCTCTGATAACAACATACCGTTGCCGAAGACATCCCCGGACATATCGCCGATGCCGATCACGGTAAAATCTGTCTGCTGGATATTCAGCTGCTTTTCGCGGAAATGCCGCTGCACACAGACCCATGCCCCCCGCGCCGTAATACCCATTTTTTTGTGATCGTAGCCGTGTTCACCCCCGGAGGCAAAGGCATCGCCGAGCCAGAAGTCGTATTCCGCCGCCACCGCATTGGCGATATCCGAAAATGACGCGGTACCCTTGTCCGCCGCTACCACCAGGTAGACATCGTCACCATCCTTACGCAGGGTATTCGGCGGCGGTTGAACCTCGGCGCCGACCAGGTTATCGGTAATATCGAGCAAACCGCGGATAAAGGTCTGGTAGCAGACAATCGCCTCCCGCTGTTTTTCCTCTCGCGTATCCAGGGAGGGCTGCCGATTACAGACGAAACCACCCTTGGCCCCCACGGGAACAATAATCGCATTCTTGACCTGCTGGGCTTTCACCAGGCCCAGCACCTCGGTGCGGTAGTCCTCGTAGCGGTCTGACCAGCGCAGGCCGCCCCGCGCCACCTTGCCGCCACGGAGATGGACTCCTTCCATCCGTGGGCTATAGACAAATATCTCGTATTCCGGGCGGGGCAGCGGCGCCTCTTCAATCACCGCCGTATTTATTTTAAGCGAGATATACTTTTTGGCGTCTCCCGCGACATCCAGCTGGTAATAATTGGTCCGCAGGGTCGCTTCTATCAGGGTGAGATAATGACGTATTACCCGATCCTGGTTGAGGCTCTCGACATCGTCCAGCGCCTGCAGGACCTGCTCCCGGCAGCGGGACTCGGCTTCTTCGCGCCGCTCCTCATCGAGTGTTAGCCGCGGATCCAATCGAAACTCGAACAAATCCAGCAGCGCGGTGGCAATTTCCGGATTTTGGAACAGGGTATCGGCAAGAAAGGCCTCGCTGAACTTGAAGGAAAGCTGCTTCATATAGTGCGCATAGGCCCGCACCAGTGAGATCTGTCGCCAATCCATCTGGGCCGCCAGCAACAGTTTATTGAAAGCGTCATTGCTGCAATCACCACACCAGATGCGGTAGAAGGCCCGCTTGAACTTTTCGTTGACGCTCTCGATCTCGAACTTTTCCGCCACCGTATACTGCAGGGTAAATTCCTGCAGCGAATATACGTCGCCACTGGTACCGACGAGCTGGTAACAGGCATCCGCCACCACTCGCAGACCAAAGTTCTCCAGGATCGGTATCACATGGGAGAGAATGAGGGCTTTTCCCTTGCGCACCAGGCGAAAATGCAAGACCTCCGGCCTGTCCTCAAGGGCGCGGTAAAAGCTCATGCCGAAAGGGTTTTCCTCATTGAGGGCACGAATCTGGTGAATATCGTTGAGGGCGATACGTGGCTCAAAGTTATCCTGATAGCCAGCCGGAAAATGGTCGACAAACTCGCGAATCTCGCGTATGCCGCGTTCCTCTCCCATCTCTTCGATGAGTATTTCACGCAGGTGCTCCTGCCAGGACTTGGCAGCGTTGACCAGCTCCTGTTCTAACTGGAGTACATTGACCCTGGGATCGTAACCGGGGGTGATGCGAAGCAGGAAATGCGTGCGCGCCAGTACGGACTCGGAGAAAAACGTAATGAAGTCACTGTCGATGGCGTTGACGGCATCCTGGATAATACCCTGCAGCTTTATCCGCAAGGAGGTATTGAACAGGCTTCGCGGCACATAGACCAGGCAGGAAACAAAACCGAATACCGGGTCGACCTCCATAAACAGGCGCACCTGGCGACGTTCGCGAATACGAAAAACGGCAACCGCCACGTTGTAGAGCTGATATTTATCGATATGGAACAGCTCGCCGCGGGGGAAAGTCTCCAGGATGCGAATGATTTCCCGCCCGTTGTGGCTGTTTTCCGCATAGCCGGCCCGGGCCAGCACATTGTCGACCTTTGTGCTCACAAGGGGAATCTTGCGAACGGAAAGGGAGTGCACGACGGAGGTATACAGACCCATAAAACAGTGGGCGCCCTGTAGCTTTCCCTCCTCATCATAGCGCCACACCAGGATAAATTCGGGATACGAGCGCCGATGGACGCGGGATTGAAAGCTGTAGCGACCAAACAGCAACAGCACTTCCGGCGCTTCATAATGTTTTTTCAGCAACACCTCGAGCAAGCTGGTCGGTAGTTCACCATAGCCCTGGCGAATAAGCCCCAGGCTGGTGTCATGCCGGCATTCAAGAACCTCCTGGCCCTCCCTACCCTGCAATACCAACTCCTGGCATCCCAGGAAAGTAAAATGATTGGCCAACATCCAATCCATGAACACCGCCGTCTCATCAACACCGGCGCTGTCGGCGAGCTGATCCCTATTGTTCACCAGGCTTGAGCGCACATCCTTGGCGACACCGACCATTGGCTGCCAGTCGACGACGACGGTTTCTACCTCCTCCAGTATCGTCGCCAGCTCCCGGCCCAACTCCTCGAGGAACTCCCGGTCGCTGTTGCGGGAAATTTCCAGATAGATCAGTGCCTCGCTATCGAAGCCATCGGCGGTTTCGTTGCGGCCCAGGACCTCCAACAGGCGATTATCCTCGTCCCTGCGCGTGTGGATCACAGTGTTATGAATGGTGTGGATAACGATTTCCCGGCTGTTGAGCTCCCCCATAATCGAGCCCACCAGAAACGGCATATCCCTGGCCAGTACCTGGATGACCGTTTTATGGGATTGCCAGCCATGGAGCTCGAGACCGGGATTATAGATAGTGATAAGCGGCCTGGTGCCGTCGAACTGCTGGATATAGCCCCAATTGGAATAGAGTACCCCGAACACCTCGGCGATCTCCCTGCCGCGCAATTCCTCCAGTGGGAAATTGCCGAAGAACATCCGCGCAAACCGCAGCACGTCCTCCTGCTCCTCCGCTCGCAAGCGGCGCACTATTTCCTTTTGGATCGTTTCGATAAATTTATCTATATCTGTAACCAGAACCATTGGGGAACTCCAGTGAGCGCAGTTGTCCGATTAATTCAGAAGACGAGGCTGCGGGGGGTATTTTTGGCATACAATACTACTTTTCAGCCTGGTGGGCACTGCAAATTTTGCGATCTCACGCGTCTCAAGTACACTCTGCGCCATTACTGACAGAACTGAAAACACCGGAACCAAAACTGGAAAACTCACTATGGATTTACGCTCGGACATTCAGGCCCTCAAGGATTGGCTGGACAGCAAGATCATCGGTCAGGAACAACTCACCAATCGCCTGCTGATCGCCCTCCTCGCCAACGGCCACCTGCTGGTGGAGGGCGCGCCCGGCCTGGCCAAGACCCGCGCCATCAAAACCCTGGCAGAAGCCATCGAGGGCAGTTTTCACCGCATCCAGTTCACCCCGGATTTACTCCCGGGGGATATCACCGGCACCGATATCTTTCGCCCGGAAGACGGCAGCTTCGCGTTCCAGCCCGGCCCGGTGTTTCACCATATGGTATTGGCCGATGAAATCAATCGCGCCCCCGCCAAGGTTCAGTCCGCGCTGCTCGAAGCCATGGCCGAGCGCCAGGTCAGCGTCGGCCGAAAATCCTACCCACTGCCTGAATTGTTCCTGGTGATGGCGACCCAGAATCCCATCGAGCAAGAGGGCACCTACCCCCTGCCGGAAGCCCAACTCGACCGTTTCCTGATGCAGGTGAATATCGATTACCCGGACGCGGCGTCGGAACAGGCTATTCTGCGCTTATCGCGGCAGGAGGATCGAGAGCCCTCCGCAGAGGATAAGCAGTTGCAGGTCTCCCAGGATTCCATATTCGCGGTTCGCCGCGAGATACTCGATCTGCACTTGTCGGATCCCATGGAGCAATACATCGTGCAGATGGTAGTGGCGACCCGTAACGGTATCGAGGGCGACTCGGACATCAAGCACTGGCTGAGTTACGGCGCCAGCCCCAGGGGCACTATCGCCCTGGATCGTTGCGCCAGGGCCCACGCCTGGTTGCTGGGGAAAGACTATGTGAGCCCCGACGACGTGCAGGCAATCGCCAGGGAAGTACTGCGCCACCGCATTATTCTCAGTTTCGAGGCGGAGGCCAATGACATCAGCGCCGATGACGTCATCGACCGCATCATCCAGTTACTCCCCGTCACCTGAGCCATGCCTGATTCTGCCAATAAAACCAGGGCCAGTGAGGGCCTCTGCGGCGCCCATACTCACCTTAAGGGGCTGATTGCCCTCAAGAGTGCCGCCGAGTCCATACGCCTGGCGCCCAATCGCAAGGCCACCAGGCAACTGTCGGGCCCCTACCAGACCCGGCTCAAGGGTCGCGGCATGGACTTCGACGAGGTCCGCGGCTATCAACCGGGGGACGACGTCCGCAATATCGACTGGCGCGTGACCGCACGGACCACCGTTCCCCACACCAAGACTTTTACCGAAGAGCGCGAGCGCCCGGTATTGATCCTGTGTGACCAGCGCTGCACAATGTTTTTTGGCAGTCGCCGTCGGTTCAAGTCGGTTCAAGCCGCCAACATCGCGGCACTACTTGCGTGGTCGGCACTGAAGCGCAAGGACCGGGTCGGCGGATTCATCCTGGACAATCACCAGGTCCAGGAGTTCAAACCCCAGCGCAGTGACAAGGCCGTGCTGAAAATGTTAGCAAGCCTGGACCAGGTGAACCGGCAACTGAGCAGAAAGGATTTTAGCCGCGGCCGGATATCCGATTTCACCACCGCCCTGACCGATATGCGACGGATTGCCAAAACCGGCAATTCGATATATATCATTGCCGATTTTCACGACCTCGATAGCGAGGGCCTGCGACAACTCCACGAACTGTCGCGCCACAACAGCATCACCGCATTTATGGTCTATGATCCGCTGGAGCGGGAGTTACCCGACAATGGTTTGTACACCATAAGCAACGGCACCGAGGAGCTGCAGATCGATACCGCGAACGTCGCGCAACGGCGACACTATCGTGAAAAAGCCCTGCAGCGGGCGGAGGAGTTGCGCTCCGAGCTGGGCCGGCTGGGAATTCCGCTGGCCGAGATCGCGACAGCGGATAACGCCATCGACGCACTTTCCCGGCTATTCCAGCGTGCGCGCAGGAGGACCAGCGTTGCCTGACGATCCCCTGGAAAGGCTCGCGGACCTGCACCTGCCCGATGCTGTCGGCTGGTGGCCGCCGGCACCGGGCTGGTGGATGCTGGCGGCACTCCTGCTGCTATCACCCCTGTTGTGGCTCGCCTGGAAACGCTGGACGCAACGCCTCCGCGTACCGGTATACCGTCGCGCGGCACTGCGCGAACTGGAGCAGGAGTATCAACAATACCTGCGTCACCAGAACGGGCCGGTTTTCGTGCAGTCCGCATCCGCACTGCTCAAGCGCGTGGCGCTGCAATGCTACGACCCGCGGCAAGTCGCGTCACTCAGTGGCGAGCAGTGGGGGGAGTTTCTCGGCCGTGGCCAAAGTCCGGATAGGCAGCAACAGATCAAGCTGATCCTCGAACACGCACACAGCAGGGAACTACAGGCCGACATCGCCGGGTTTTATCACTTCGCCCGGGAATGGATAGAGGCACAGGAGAAATTCTAACGGGCCCATGTTATCACTCGAATTGCCCCAAGTATTCTGGCTCGCGCCGCTACCGATCCTGGTATGGCTGGTGCTGCCGCCGGCGAGGCGCCAGCAAATGGCGCTGTGGGTACCGTTTTACCGTGACTGGAAGCAATTGCGCAACAACCGTGCCGGTGCCGCCGGGAGCCGAAAATTTATGGCCGTGATGATGGCCGTGATCTGGCTCTCCCTGCTACTCGCCGCCGCCCGGCCGAGCTGGCTGGGAGAGCCGATCAGCCAATCCATTTCCGGCCGGGAGATGCTCCTGGCCGTGGATCTGTCGGAGTCCATGACCATCGAGGATATGCAGGTCAAGGGCCAGACCGCGAGCAGGATCGAAGCGGTGAAGGAGGTGGTCAGCGACTTTATCGAACGCCGGCAGGGAGACAAGCTGGGGCTTATTCTGTTCGGCAGCCAGGCCTATAGCCATGTGCCCCTGACCTTCGATCTCGATACACTGGGCACGCTATTGCTCGAGGCGCAGCCCGGCTTTGCCGGGAAATACACCGCCATCGGCGATGCCATCGGCCTGTCGGTCAAGCGGCTGATGGATCGACCCGAGCAGAGCCGTGTGATCATTTTGCTCACCGACGGCGCCAATACCGCCGGCACCATCGATCCGGTCAAGGCGGCGGAGCTGGCCGCAACCGCGGGCATCAAGGTCTATACCATCGGTGTCGGCGCCAATGAAATGGAAATACCGGGTATCTTCGGCACACCGCTGGGCGCCCGTCGCATCAACCCGTCGGCAGACCTCGACGAGAAAAGCCTGAAGAAGATTGCCCAGCTCACCGGGGGCCGCTACTTTCGCGCCGCTAACACTCGCGAACTGGAGCAGATATACCAGATCCTCGATGAATTGGAGCCGACCGGGGAGGATGAACTGTTATTTCGACCCAGAACATCACTGTCCCATTGGCCCCTGGGGCTGGCCTTCCTGTGCAGCCTGTTTATTGCCGGTCTGCTAGTCCTGCCACTATCGCGCACGGGGAGGCCACAGGCGTGAACGCCCTGATGGATTTCCACTTTATCCGCCCCCTGTGGTTGCTCGCCCTGCTCCCCTGCGCCCTGCTGGTATTCGCCCTGTGGCGCTACTACAGACCGAGGGGAAGCTGGCAACAGGTCATCGACCCGGAGCTGTTGCCGGAGCTGACGACAGGCAGTTTCAGCGTGGCAAGTCGGCTGCCCCTGATAATGACGGCGCTGGCCTGGGCGCTGGCGATTGTCGCCCTTGCCGGCCCCGCCTGGGAAAAGCTGCCCCAGCCGGCCTACCAGAAACAGGATGCCCTCATCATCCTGCTGGACTTGTCACCGTCCATGTATGCAAGCGATGTTGCGCCCTCGCGGCTGGTGCAGGCCAAACGCGAGATTCGGGATATTCTCAAACTGCGCCAGGAGGGACTGACGGCGCTGATCGCCTATGCCGGTGATGCCCATGTCGTCACGCCGCTGACCGACGATACGCAAACCATAGAATTACTGCTGCCCAGCCTCGCCCCGGCCATGATGCCGAGCATCGGCAACCAACCACTGCGCGCCCTGCAATTGGCCGCGAAACTGGCTGCCGGCAGCCCGGGGAAGAGCGCACGGGTTCTCTTTGTCAGTGATGAGATCCCCGCCAGCGATTTTAAAGCCCTGCGGAAATTGGCCGATAAACACCGGCTGCAGATAGCCATTCTCGCAATCGGCACCAAGGCCGGTGCGCCCATCCCCCTCACCCGTGGTGGATTCCTCAAGAACTCCCGGGGCGAGCTTATCGTGGCACGCCTGAATAATGATGCCATGGAAAGCTGGGCCCGGGATATCGGCGCCCGCTACCGCAACAGCACGTATAACGACGATGACATCGAATACCTGCTCCGGCCCGGCCTGACCGAAGATAACATCCTCCCTGAAGACACCCTCACGCCCGGCCAACAATTCGACGTCTGGCGGGATGCCGGACCATGGCTGGCCCTGGCCCTCCTCCCCCTCGCCCTGCTGGCCTTTCGTCGCGGCTGGTTGCTCGGGCTGCTCCTTGCGTGCATGCTCCCCTCAACGGACACCTATGCTTTTTCCTGGTCAGAGCTGTGGCAGACCCAGGATCAGCAGGGACGGCGGGCACTGGAGGAAGGCGAACCCGGTGTGGCCGCTGAGTTGTTCGAGGATGAGGAGTGGCGCGGAGTCGCACGCTATCGAGCGGGGGATTACCAGGGCGCGGCAGAGGCCTTTGCCGACAAGGACACCAGCGATGCGCACTACAATCGCGGAAATGCGCTGGCCCGCTCCGGCGAGCTGGAAGCGGCACTCGATGCCTATGATCGCGCCCTCGAGCTCGACCCCGACAATGTCGATGCCGCCAGCAATCGGGAGCGAGTCAGAAAAGCCCTGGAGCAGCAACAGGAACAGGAGCAACAAAACTCCCAATCCGGAGACGATCAGGAGCAGGGGGAACAGGAACAGGGCGAACAAGACAAACAGGGCGATGGATCAGGAGAGGACGGACAAGACTCCTCGCAACAATCGGGGGACCAGCCCCAGGAGCCATCCCGGCAGGACTCGCAACAGGACGGGTCGGAAAACGACGACAGCGCCTCCGACCAGGCCGAGCGACAAGACGAGGGCGAGGGAGACGCCGGGCCGGAGCAAGAGCGTGAGGAGCAGGCCGGCGGCACCGGGGAGGACCCCGGCGAGGACACTCCAGAGCCGGACCAGGAGGGAACAAAGGGCGAGAGCGCGAGCCAGCGAACGCCGGAAGAAGACGAGCGTCTCAAGCAATGGTTGCGACAAATACCCGATGAACCCGGGGATCTGTTGCAAAGAAAATTTGATTACCAGTACCGGCAAAAAAAACGCAACGGTGGTGGTGAACTATCGGAGGAACGTTATTGATGCGTCACAACGCGCTGCGATATAGCCTGCTCTACCTGTTGGCACTACTCACCTCCCCGCTGTGGGCCGCGGTAAGCGCAACAGTCGATCGTACTGAAATCGCCATGGATGAATCCTTCACCCTGACAATTACGGTGAGCGAACTACGGGTGTTTACACAACCCGACCTGTCACCGCTGGAGACGGATTTCGAGGTGCTCGGCACCAGCCAGAGCAGCAATACCTCCATAAGCAACGGAAAACTTAAAAGCTCCACCAGCTGGACCGTACAGCTGATGCCCAAACGGCCGGGCAAAACCAGCATCCCCCCCGTCAGCATCGGCAAGGAGCAAACCCATAGTATTGAAATCATCGTGCTCAAAGGTGGCCAGGGCCGGGCAGCAAACAGCAGTGAAAATGTCCTGCTGGAGGCGGAGCTCTCCACCAATACCGCCTACGTCACCGCGCAGGTATTGCTGACGCTGCGGGTGAGCATGGCGCAGCCGGCACGTTTTCAACTCGAGGAGCCCGAACTCGGCAGTGCCATCGTGCAACAGGTCGCCGAAGCCAGCTACCAGCAGGTTCGTGGCAGCCGCCGCTTTCAGGTGACTGAATATACCTTTGCCATCTTTCCCGGCGAACCCGGGGAACTGGTGATCGAGCCCCTCAACCTGGTAGCAGAATTGATGTCGAGCCGTCCCCGCTCGATGTTTGACCCGATGCAGGGTCAAGGCCGGCGAGTGTTGAAGCGCACCGAGCCACTCACCCTGAACGTTATACCCGCACCGGATGGCATAAACCGGGTCGACTGGCTACCCGCCACCGACGTCAGCCTGGAGCAGGAGTGGAGCCAGGATATCAATACGCTCCAGGTGGGTGACTCCATCACCCGCACCATCGAGCTGAAAGGCAAGGGCGTAATGGCCGCGCAACTACCGCCGCTGTTTATTTCACAGGTAAAAGGCCTGAAGATGTATCCGGACCAGCCCGTCGTCACGGATGAGCAAAACGCTTCCGGCATCACCGGCAAGCGGGTCGAACGCATCGCGATGGTTGCGACACTACCCGGCATCTACCAATTGCCCGAGCAACGGATACAGTGGTGGGATGTCAACAAAAACCAGATGGAAGCCGCGCTGCTGCCGGCTGTGAGCTTCAGGGTAGCGGCTCCGGCGCAAAGTCCCGCCACACTATCCCCCACCACCGCAGAACAAACGGAGCCAGGCGCAGATTCGAGGCCGGCGCAGGCCGGACGGGACGCCGGCAAGGCCTGGTATCAATATCCACTGTGGTGGGCTATCTCTGTACTGCTGCTACTCGCCTGTGTCGCACTGGCGGTACTCTATTTCCGCGCACGACGGCAGATCACGACCCCGACCCAGGTCACCGAGGCTGTGGCGGACGGGATAGATACCGAGAAACAGGCCTATGGACAACTGCGAGCGGCCTGTGATGACGACAGCCCGGCAGCCATCTACCAGGCGCTGCAACACTGGTGCCGACTACACTGGAAAACCAGCACCGCGCCCGGGCTTGATCAACTGGAGCAATACGGTGCCAACCGCGAATTGGTCGACCAGGCGACCGGCCTGCAACAACAGCTCTATGGCAACGGCCAGGCCGGACGCTGGGATGCCGCGACACTGCTACAAGCTGTGGACCAGCAACGACAGAGTAGGGAAAAAGGCGCCGACAACAAGCCCTCTCTACCGCCCCTCTATCATTGAGCCGGTTTTCCTTGTGGAGAACCGCGACTCAAGACGCCAGGGATTTTGATACGATTTCGTAGACGTCTTTCGACAATTGTCTACCCGAGCCGAGCGCCTGCAAACTGGCCACCATCGCCTCCGCCGGCCCTGCCGGGTACTTTTTCCAGCGCGTCAACGGCGCCAGCAGCCGTGCGGCCAACTGCGGGTTGTCAGCATCCAGGGCGGCGACCTGCTCTACCAGGAAGCGGTAGCCCTCCCCGTCCGGGCTGTGGAAATTCACCGCGTTGGCACTGCAAAATGCGCCCACTAGTGAGCGGACTTTATTCGGGTTGCCGGCGTCATAGGCGGGGTGAGACATAAGGCTTCGCACCCGTTCCAGCGCCCCCGGCGCGGACGCCGTCGCCTGCACCTGGAACCATTGATTGATCGCCAGGCTCTCACCCTGCCAGCGCTGATAAAACCTTGCCAAGGCCTTGCTGGCCGATTTCCGCGCTACAGGTGTGTCAATATTCATCAGGCTGGTCATCGCTGCCAGCGTATCAGTCATATTGTCCGCACGGTGAAACTGCCTGTCACACAACTCGACCGCTTGCTCGCTCCCGCTGGTGGCGAGATAGGACAGGCACTGGTTTTTCAAACTCCGTGCGGCGATCTGCTCACTGTCGGCGCGGTAGGCTACATCGTTGCAATTGTCCTCATAAGCTTCCAGCAATTGCCTATGCAGGGCCTCGCCGATTGCTCGACGGGCAAATTCCCGGGCCGTGTGAATTGCATGGACATGGATGATATCGGCCTCTTCTGCGAGGTAGGCCTCGGAGGGCAGCTGCATCATCAGGGCGAGCATGGATTTATCGAGCCCGGGGGCCAGTAACAGGCTTCGATAAGCCGCGATCAAACTCTCCGCCAATTGCAGCGAATTGCCTTCCCGCGCATCTTCGACCAGGGACAGCAAGATGTCAGTAGCCAGCGATTGACAAGCGTCCCAGCGGTTGAAGCCGTCACTGTCGTGACTCATAAGCCGGATCAGCTCATCGCCGGAACGGGAAAAGTCGAGCTTGACCGGGGCGGAAAAACCGCGCAGCAATGACGGGATCGGCTTGTGGTCGACACCCTCGAAACTAAAGCTCTGCCGGGTTTCCGTCAGTTCCAGAACCGACGAATAAGCCTCCAGGGATTCGCTTTCAGCCTCGCCCTCGGCGGTGACAAGCCCCACTCGAATCGGAATATGCAGGGGACCGGCATCTCCTGCGCAGCTTTGCTCCATCGTTAGTGTGTAACGCTTTTCGCAAGCATCATAGTCGTCCGTCACCATCACACGGGGCGTTCCAACCTGGCTATACCAACGCCTGAATTGTTCCAGATCGCGACCACTGGCTTCCGCCATGGCGTTGACAAAATCGTCGCAGCTTGCCGCCTCGCCGTCATAGCGCTGAAAATAAAGATCGCTACCCTTGCGAAACAGCTCCTCACCCAGCAGGGTGTGCAGCATTCGCACCACCTCGGCGCCTTTTTCATAGACAGTGAGGGTATAAAAATTGGATATTTCTATGTAGGAATCAGGCCGGACAGGATGCGCTGTGGGCCCCGCGTCTTCAGCAAACTGCATGGTGCGAAGTAACTTGACCTCCTCGACGCGCTTGACGGTGGCAGAGTTCATGTCCGCCGAAAATTGCGCGTCGCGAAACACGGTAAAGCCCTCTTTCAGACTGAGCTGAAACCAGTCGCGGCAGGTGACGCGATTACCCGACCAGTTGTGGAAATACTCGTGGGCAATAATCGCCTCGATGCGCTGGAACCCCGCATCCGTGGTGATTTCCGGATTGGCGAGCACACAGGAGGTATTGAAGATATTCAAACCCTTGTTTTCCATCGCCCCCATATTGAAATCATCGACGGCGACGATCATATAAATATCGAGGTCGTACTCCCTGCCGTAAACCGACTCATCCCAGGCCATGGCGCGCTTTAGCGAGGTCATGGCATGCTGGCATTTGTCGAGATCTTTTTCCTCGACATAAATACGCAAATCCACCAACCGCCCCGATGACGTGGTAAAGCTATCCTGGACAAAGCACAGGTCGCCCGCAACCAGCGCGAACAGATAACAGGGTTTGCGAAAAGGATCCTGCCAGGTGGCGCGATGGCGGCCATTATCCAGCTGCTCACTGGCAAGCAGGTTGCCGTTGGACAACAACACCGGATAGTCGTCCTGCCGGGCCTCTATATGGGTGGTAAACCGTGACAGCACGTCGGGGCGGTCGAGATACCAGGTGATCTTGCGAAAGCCCTGGGCCTCGCACTGGGTGCAAAACATGGTGCGGGAACGGTACAGGCCCTCCAGGGATTTGTTTTCCTGTGGCCTGCAGCGAGAAACACAGTGCAGCGTAAACCGCTCCGGCACGTCTTTTATCAACAGCTCCTCGGCTCCGATGCTATAGCGATCGGCCCCGAGATCGACGCCGTCCAGGCGCAGTTCGAGCAACTCGAGATCGACACCTTGCAAAACCAGGTCATGGGGACAGTCGGCCTCGGCCGCCGGGTTTCGGCGCACCGCGAGCGTACTGCTGACATCGGCATAGTCTTCATGCAGCTTGAAATAGAGCTCGGTTTCGTCGATCAGGTACGCGGGGGGTCGGTAGTCGGCGAGGTAGATGGTTGCCGGTTGCGCCTCTTTCATAGTGGTTTTCCTAAGCCAGCAATTCGATATTGTAGGAGGTGAATTTTCGAATATTGATAACGCCGGTATCCAGCATCAGATACTGCCCCTTTATACCCATAAGCGTACCCTCGACCCGGGGCTGCTTGTCGAGGTTGTGCGCTTTGACCTTGTCCGGGTATTGCAGCACGGGATAGGACAGTTCGACAAGCTCCTGGTCCTCCAGGAACTGGATGGACTGCACACCGCAGTCTTGTTGAAGCGCCTGCAATGACGCACCGCATTGCTGCCACAGCTCCCGCCAAACCGCCGCCAGGTCCACGGCCTCCGACTGGCCCTTGAGCATTTTCTGCCAGTGTGTGCGATCGGCGACGTGTTGCTTGAGAATGACCTCGGCGAGGCCGGACTGGTAGCGGGTTTTTACCCGCATAACAGGCATCGCCTGCACAGCGCCCTGGTCTATCCATCGCGTGGGGATCTGGCTGCCCCGGGTAATTCCCACCTTTACCCCCGATGAGTTAGCGAGGTAGACGAAGTGATCCTGCATGCAGTGGGCATCGCCCCATTCCGGTTCGCGACAACTACCCTCGTCGTAGTGGCACTTTTCCGGGCTGACGATACAACTGTCACACTGCGCCAGGCGCTTGAAGCAGGGATAACAATAACCCTGGCTAAAGCTTTTTTTGGTCAACCTGCCGCAGTGGCAGCAGTTGATACTACCGAGGTACTCGATGGCGATGGGGCTACCCAGGTAGTCGTTCATGGCGATGGTTCGGCCATCGAGGGACAGGCCGTAACGAATCGGATCGGCGTGCTCGACGAGCATTTTGCGCAGCGAACCGCGTGCAACAAGCTGCATGGTTTTCTCCCTATGAACCCCGACGGGGCGTATCGTCCAGCTGCAATACCTGCTCTGTGGCGCAGACTTCCCCTTCCTCCTTATGCCCCCGGTCGATATAGCCGGTTCGCTGCCGTGCATCTACATGGAGCGATTCCCAATTGATAAGCGCCTCCATGCAGATAGCTTTTTGCTCCGCATCCAGTACTTTGCCGTCCGGCCACTTGCCCAGCTCCAGTGCCCGCCTCAAGCGCTGGTATATTTCCGGGCTCAGGTTCTCAATCAGCTTGCGGTAATCCATGGCTTCCTCTTGCGCTAATACTTGCCAGCAACAAGCCGGCCAGCAAGCCCAGTATAAATCCGGAGAAATGGGCGGCATTGGCGATGGCGCCAAAACCGAAAAAGGTAAATATCCCGGTAAGCGCCAGTACCATAAGGCCCATCATGACATAGATCAGGTTCCGTGGGATGCCGAAATCCTGCCCGGGCCGCATCAAACTCCACCCCCAGCAATATCCCACCAGACCGTATACCACCCCGGACATACCGCCAAAGATGACATTATTGGCAAAGTAGTACTGGGTAACATTGGAGCCCAGGCCGATAAAAAGGACCAGGCCAAGCATACGCCAGTGCCCCTGAACCAGCTCGATACGACGACCAAACTCCCATAACCAGAGAGAGTTGAATACCAGGTGCAAGATACCGAAGTGAAGGAAGATCGGCGTCCACAGACGCCAGAGTTGTCCCGACTGCAGGGTTTCCGCCACGGGACGAAAAAAGCGAGCACCTCCCAGGTCAAACCACGACTGGAAGGTCAGTGCGCCGAGCCACTGCTGGTTACCGCTGTATACCACGAGGCCGCCGAGCACGCAGGCCAGTACCAGTAACAGTGTTACCGGCGCATCGACCAGCCAATGCAGCCACGCTGAGTGATCGACCTTGCCGACCGCAGGTTGCGAGGTGTGCCGGGGGCCGATACTACCTGCCTGGTAGGCCTGATAGAGGGCGAGAACCGTCTCGGATAATGCCTCATCCTCTAAGGTAATCGCTTGTTTTCCCGCAAGCTCATGCACGCGGTGCGCGATACCACGCTGCCACAGCAGGTGACTGAAAGGACGCAGGTCCTGTTGCAGGTCGGCAATTATCAGTTGTTTCGACGCCATCAAGAGGTACTCATTCCGCCAGCCGATTGCTCCAACCCAGCTTGTCGCGGCACGCCGCGTAAAAGTCGTGATTCAGCAGGTGAATCAGCTCCAGCTGGTGGGGTTTTTTGCTGATCGCCACCGTATCACCCGGTGCCGTGGTGATATGGACCTGGCCGTCACAACTGATATAGGGGTGGCAATCGCCGATCACCACCTTTATCTCGGTATCGCCGGAGACGACGATGGGGCGTGCGCTGAGGGTATGGGGAAACATGGGTACCAGTACAATAGCATCGAGGTCGGGATGCATGATCGGACCACCGCCCGACAGGGCATAGGCCGTTGAACCCGTGGGCGTGGAGACAATCAGGCCGTCGGAATCCTGACTGTAAACGTAGTCATCGCCCATATATAAATCGAAATCGATCATTCGCGCCGATCGACCCGAGTTGATGACGACATCGTTCAGCGCCTCGGCCCGCGCAATGACCTCCTCCTCCCGCTTCACTTCGACATCCAGCAGAAAACGCGACTCGGCCTTGTATTTGCCGTCCAGCACTTCGCCAACTTTCTGGCTCACATCCTCCGGGCTGATGTCGGTGAGAAAGCCGAGGCGCCCCCGGTTGATACCCAGCACCGCGCAGTCATGCTCCGCCAGGGCACGGGCAGCGCCGAGCAAGCTACCGTCCCCGCCGACGACGATCACAAGATCACAACTTTCGCCGATGGTGTTGCGCTGCGCAACATGTACGCGGTGATCGGGGATCAGGCGAGCGATATCGTCTTCGAGCCAGACTTCCAGGTGCCGGGATTGCAGCAGGGCAATCAATTCCTCCACGGTATCGATGACATGCTCACTCTCTAGCCGGCCGATCAGGCCGATATTGTTAAAAGCTGGCATTGTGGCGCCCCGGTCTCAGTAGTGACCGCATTATACCGGGGGACGCATTGATTTCACTACGAAAAGACGCAACTCAACAATTAGCGCCGGATCAGCCGGCGTGACAGTCGGAACGCCCGGCGACGATGGCGGCGGCCCAGGGCCAATTATCGGCAAAACCCCGCAAACCCTGCATGCCGCCGGTGTGGAGGGCGAGTACCTTTTCACCGGGGGCAAACCAGCCCGCCTCCAGGCGCTGGTAGAGTGCAAACATCATCTTTCCGGTATAAACCGGCTCCAGTGCAATACCGTGGCGGTGGTGAAAATTTTCGATAAATTGTGTCAGCCGTGGGCGGGTTCGGGCATATCCCCCAAAATGGCAGCCAGTTTCTATCTCCCACCGGATCCCGTCAACGGGTCTGACATCGGAGAGCAACTGTGCAATTCGCTGCTCGGCGTGTTGGTCGCCCTTGAGCACGCTGACCCCGAGCAAGCTGCGCAGGCCCGAGGGCTCGGCTATCAAGCCGGCCAGGGTCGCTCCCGTACCCACCGCGAGTACAGCGCTGGTAAAATCGCCAATATCCCCGTCGATAGTGGACAGGGCGCGACGACAGCCGGCAATGCCCGTGGCATTACAGCCCCCTTCGGGCACGATATAACAAGAGCCGAATCGCCGCTGCAACGCATCCAGACTGGGTTTTTGCTGTTTGAGGGCGTATTCACTGTGATCGAGGAAGTGCAGTTGCATGCCCCAATCACGCGCATCCCGCAATGTCGCCGTCAAGGCCAGCGAGGCATAGCCCCGGATGACGCCCACGGTTTCAATCCCGAAGCGCTTGCCCGCCCAGGCCAGTGCGTGGATATGATTCGACCAGGGCCCACCAAAGCTGAGGACCCGCCGATACCCCTGTTTCCGGGCCCGCTGCAGATTGGGCAATAACTTGTACCATTTATTGCCCGAGATCACCGGGTCGACCAGGTCGAGGCGCGCCACCGACAGTGTCACCCCGCGCGTCGTCGCGAGGGGCTCATTCAGAGTTTGCAGGGGGATTCGTCGGGCTTCGAACTCGATAGCCCCGGGGAAAGCGCTAGCGCCCATGTACCCCAATGACCCGGCGGATCGTCAGGTTGCTGGAC